>JAPORZ010000129.1 GCA_026709915.1 Gammaproteobacteria bacterium | reverse complement strand
GCCATGCGTGGGAAAAACCCGTGTTCACCATGAACCAGAATCACCGTTCACGTTCGCCAGAATACGCACCCGCCAGAACGTTCCTGTCACAACTGGTTTAATGCAAGGATTATGACAACAGGCGAGCGGAACTACCCTGTGATTGCAGTATGGCAACCGCTTTTTTGTCACACCCAGCCTTGTGCTGCGATTTCATTAATTTCATCGATTGTCAACTTGTGCCCGGCTTGCCGGGAGAGGCAGCCTATAAAGTCAGAAATCGCGCCCTCCTGCCTGGCTGCTCTTACGATAGCCCTGCCTTCCGGCAATTCATCAACCTCGATTTTCTGACCGGGACTTACGCCCAAATGTTTTAGTAGGCCCTGTTTAAGAGTAACCTGTCCCTTGGCGGTAATGGTTAATGTTGTCATGGGTCACACCTGTCGTGTCCGTTTGACGATAGTATCGTCCGATATTGTAAGGAACGGTTATCTTACCACTAAGTGTTTTGTTGTCTTATGGTTATAGATTCCTTATGATATATCTTGTGCGTATATATCAGTGAGGCAACCTCTATCATGGGCGAACAAGTGGAAAAGTGCACAGCCAGGGTCTTCATGAGTGGGCGCTCCCAGGCTGTCCGCCTGCCCCGCGAGTTTCGTTTTGACTGCGATACGGTTGCAATACGTCGCGTAGGCCGCCATGTCATCCTAAGCCCCAGGTATGAATCCTGGGAAGACTACTGGCAACATGCGACGCGACCTTCCGCCGATTTTGTTGAAGCCGCGCTGAGCCGAAGCGGCGACGAACTCCCACTTGAGGAACGAGCAACAATCGACCCATAATGGTGATGCTGGATACCAATACCTGTATCTGGATCATGAACCGGGATTCTCGATTAGCTCCGGGAAGCTTACAGAGCGAATGTGTTATATCACAAGTAGTGCTTGGAGAGCTTGAGTTCGGAGTTTTCAACTCCGGTGAGAATCATCGGGCTCAAAACCGCATCGCACTCGATGACTTTCTCGGCAATGTTCTGGTCGCCCCGCTTTCAAATGAGGTTGCGCGGGAGTACGGTCGGATTCGTGCGAGATTAAAGCAGCAAGGCACTCTCATAGGCCCCAATGACTTGTGGATTGCAGCCCATGCAGTCTGTCTGGGATTGCCTTTGGTCACTGCCAATACGCCCGAATTCATGCGTGTTGAGGATCTCGAACTCGATAATTGGGTCAGTGAATAAAAGAAATGATTGTCAATGGCGCTCAGGGTCATCCCGGGCGCACCGATGCGGACGGTTGTCACGCTGGCGCTGAGTCCTATCACTGTCCTGATGAAATTATTGAATCCGGTGGTGGAAATATGAGTATGTTTGCCGATGCTTTAGCTGATCCTGTTACACAGGTTATTGCTTTTGTTATTGTAGTTTTGTTTTTTGTCGGTTTGTTTTGCCAGCCGTTGCGAGAATCTGCACCTGGGTTGCTGACCTCGTTGGGTATATTTGGCACCTTCTTGGGAACGTTTATTGCCCTGTCTGGCTTTGATCCGTCTAGTGATATGAGCGATAGCGTCAATAATTTGCTTGGTGGGATGAAAATTGCTTTTGCTACCAGTTTGGTCGGGATATTGGCCTCGATTATTTTTAAGGTAATTGCCTCATTTCGGTTCAAGGAAGATGAACTGACTGAGAGTGAAGTGGTGTATCCGATGGAAACAGTGCGTTTGCTCAACGAGATTAAGGAACATCTGGCGGTGATAAATTCAGGGCAACTGGAGTCGATTCGCAAGGCGTTGGTGGGGGATGAAACCGAATACACCTTGTTGGGTCAGCATGCGCATGAACTTAAACGGCTTGAAAGCATAGAAGTGATGATGGAAAATACGCGGGATCTAATCGGTGAGGAAGATGATTGGGGGTTACATAATCTGATTCGTGAATTGGCTGAGATGCGGTGGGCTTTAATTGGCGTTGAGCGAAGCAGTAAAAATTCGGATGAAGATGCTGGCCACAATATTTATGACGTGTTGGAAAAGTTGGTTAAGAGTCAAAGTGAGTTGCTGGAAAAAAACAATACCCGGTTAGATAATCAAAGTAATTTTATTGATGATCAGCGTAAGTTGCTTGAGTCATTGACTGAACTCAGACGGTGGCTTATTGAAAGCCAGCATCAATACACCGATGCGTTAGATAAAATTGCTTTGCAGTCTCATCAAAAGGATTCTGTTGATACCCAAGATAAGTCCGTCGACCTTTTGAATGAAATCAGGCGGGTTAATTTGTTGTTGTCTAAATTTGACGCTAAAAAAATTAATTCTTTAGTTGAGTCGGTTGATAAACTTATTCATCTTCAAAGTTCGGCTCATCAGCCGAAGAAAGGTGGTGCGACGTTAGAAGATATGCGGGATATTATTAAAGAGCAATTGGCGCAAGTGGGTCAAACAACAGGTAATAAACAGAACGGCGGGAATGAAAAAAAAGACTGATGAGCAATGGGCGCCGGTGTCGGATTTAATGGCCGTCCTAATGTTAATTTTCATGTTTATATCGTTGTTGACAGTGCGGCATGTGCTCGATGAGCGAGAAATCAATGAGTTGGAATGTAATAAGATTTACGATTCTTTGATGGCCGAATTCGATCAGGATTTTGAAAAATGGGATATTGCCCTGTTAGACGATCTGACGATTCGTTTTAATAACCCGGAATTGCTGTTCAAGCCGAATGAAAGTCGTGTCAGCCCTCGTTTTGAAACCATTTTACAGGACTTTTTCCCGCGTTATCTAGAGGTTATTTTACAAGATAAATACCGCTCTGATATTCGTAAAATACGCATAGAGGGTCATACGTCGTCGGAATGGAAGGATGCAGTGCATGAA
This sequence comes from Gammaproteobacteria bacterium, assembly GCA_026709915.1. GTDB lineage: Bacteria > Pseudomonadota > Gammaproteobacteria > Eutrophobiales > Eutrophobiaceae > JAAXHV01. Next base: position 21,040 of record JAPORZ010000129.1, on the reverse strand, counting down.
AAAGATGCCTATTTTTTGAATATGCAGCTTTCACAAGCTCGTACTTGGAACATCCTGCGCTATATTATGACACTGCCGACTAGTGTGTATTATTTTGACTGGGCTAAAAAATATGTCAGTGCAGACGGGATGTCATCGAGTGATCCGATTTTAACCAGCGACGGGATTGAAGATAAGGAACGCTCACGGCGAGTTGATTTTCGTCTTATTACCACGTCATGCCGGAGGGCCGGGGTCTATGAGCAATCTATCTGATAATTCCAATAAAGGGACTGTTGTTATACCTTATCAACTTATTATTGTGCCGGTCTTGCTTGTTGCTATGCTGCCAATGCCCTACGGTTATTACACGCTAGTCAGATTGATATGCTGCGCCATGTTTGTCGATTTAACAGTTCGGCTCCTGGCCAATACCGATAATCCTAAATTGGATGGTTGGCGTTTTCTTTGGTTTTTGACGGCGTTTTGTGCAATTTTATACAATCCCTTTATTCCGGTTCATTTGACCAAAGAAATCTGGACGGTGACTAACCTTGTCTCTTTGGGCATTGGTGGAGGTGCAGTTTATCTGTTAAGTCGGTTGTCCAAGCCAAAGAAAAAAACCGGAAAAGCAAAAGAACAGTATGTCACCGACAAGTTGAAAAAAGCCGATGGCAATTCAATGGCAAAGCAGAAATCGGAGTTAGTGAAAAAGGGAGTGGTTAAGGCACAGCCGGATGTTGAAAACAGCGAGAAACAGAGCAAAATTAAACAATGGGTGGCGAGGGCTAATCCGGGGTCTAGATCGGATTACGGGCAATATAGAAAGGACGGGGCGAGGGCGAAGCGGCGGAGTAGTCCCAGGCCGTTGTATGAGACAAAGGCGGTGGGCCAAATTGAAAACGAAGTCCCCGGCGTTTCTAGGCATAAAAAGATTGTTTCTAGGTCTAAGGAAGAAAAAATTATGTTATCTATCATGAATGCGCCGGGACGGGATTCTCATCATGACGATCCTTATCGTTGATTTAATGAGCCATGATTCTGGCGACGAGGTTGGCGATTTTTTGTATGAGCCTGATTTTGACGATCCTGACTATGCTCAATCTGTGCATGAAAAAAGTGGCCCGGATGATGATGAAATCGAATCTCGCCTAGAAAGGGAATATCAATCTTATGTGGAGGAACTTAACCAATTTGGACAAAAGTACTGATAATGAAACTTCGACCGATCGTCCCATTGTATATATGGAGACGACAGTGGTGAGCTACCTGACCGCCAGGCCGAGCCGCGATGTGGTCATAGCAGGACACCAGCAATCAACCCGGGAATGGTGGGAAGACAGACAAAGCGATTTCAGGGTTGTTGCATCACCACTTGTATTGCAAGAGGCGAGTAGAGGAGACAATCAGGCAGCGCAATCCAGGCTGGATATTTTAAGGATTGTGGAGTTATTGGAGATCAATGATGACGCGACAACCTTGGCGCGTGAGTTGATAGAAAGCGGAATAATTCCTGAAACCTCGCTTGATGACGCCTTACATGTCGCTATCGCTGCCGTCAATGGATGTAACTATCTGGCTACCTGGAACTACCGTCATCTGGTCAGCGCTGGGGTGCGGGCGCGAATCGAGACATTTTGTCGAGACAAAGGCTATGAAGCGGTCATAATCTGCACACCAGAGGACCTTTTGGAGGAAGCAACATGAAGAACGATCCTATTGTAGAAGAAGTACGTAGAATCAGAGATGAACATGCGGCAAGGTTCAAATACGATTTGGACTTGATAGTGAAAGACCTCAAAGAGCAGGAACGGGCAAGCGGCCGAACGTATATCAGGCTGCCACCGCGTCGTATCAAACCGACATCATGAAGGAATAGGGCGTTTGTCAGATCGGGCGCCTTGAAAATCAATCATCGAGGTTTAATCTGCGGATTTATCCTGCTCGATCTTTTTCTTCAACTCCTCCATCTCCTCATCTACCTTGTGCATGTGGTCTAGCAGGGCGTCGATGGTGTTCTGTACCGGGTCGGGCATGTCTTTGCTGCCGCCGTAGGCGTCAAAACCGATCTTTCTGGCCATGGCTTCGCGCTGGGCTTTTTTCAATTCTTCCTCGGCGCCGGATTCCCGGGCCATGATGCGGCCGGGGATGCCGACTACGGTGGCGTTGTCGGGCACATCTTTGACGACTACCGCGTTGGAACCTATCCTGGCATTCTCACCCAGGGTGATGGGGCCCAGGACTTTGGCGCCGGCGCCGATGATGACACCGTTTTTCAGGGTCGGGTGGCGTTTGCCTTTCTGCCAGGTGGTGCCGCCTAAGGTGACGCCGTGGTAGATGGAGCAGTCAGCGCCGATCTCCGAGGTCTCACCGATGACGATGCCCATGCCGTGGTCGATAAACAGACGACGGCCGATGCCGGCACCGGGATGGATCTCCACGCCGGTGACAAAGCGCGACAGGTGCGCGGCAAGGCGGGCAATAAGGTGCAGTTTCCTGTTCCACAGCCAGTGGTTTATACGATGCAGGATAATCGCATGCAGGCCGGGGCAGGTGAGCAGGGTTTCCAGCGCGCTGCGGGAGGCGGGGTCGCGCTCGAATACTACCTGTATATCTTCTTTCAGTGTTCCAAACATCTCACGATAGCAATCTTCTCAGCCGTTCCAGCTGTTCCGTCATCCTCGTAGCGGCAGCGTCAAGCTCCGCCAGTTTATCACGTTCCTTTTGCACGATTGCAGGGGGGGCTTTGTCGATGAAGTTGCGGTTTTGCAGTTTCCCGTTCAGCCGCTCCCTGTCTGCGTTGACACGCGCCAGTTGGTTGTTCAACTTGTTTGCTTCAACGGCAGGGTTGATCAAGTCAGCAAGCGGCACCAGTATGGTCATGGAACCAGCTAGGGCAGTTACCGCATCATCGGGCTCGATGGTAACGGACAATATGGAAGATACCTTTGCCAATGACCCGATATAGCCGCGGTTCTGCTGTAACCATTGCCGTTCCTGATCATTGCCGTCCTTGACCTGTATCGCCAGAGTCCTGCCCGGAGGAATATCCCGTTCAGCCCGTATGCGCCTTACGCCAAGAATAAATGAACGGAGCCAGTCTATTTCGGCAACGGCGGCAGCATCCCCGGGGAATTCCTGCCCATCGGGATAGTCCTGCAACATGATAGTCTCCCCGCCCCGTCCCAGCAGAGGCGCGACCTTCTGCCAGAGTTCCTCGGTGATGAAGGGGATAAAAGGGTGCAACAGGCGCAGCAGTATTTCCAGGTTCTCCAACAGGGTCACCAGCGCCCCTTGCTTGCGCGCAACGGAAGCCCCCGGGTCGTTCAATACGGTCTTCGAGAGTTCCACGTACCAGTCGCAGTATTCATCCCAGGTGAATTCATACAAGGCCTGGGCCGCAAGGTCGAAGCGGTAACCGGCTATGCCCTTGCTCACCTGTTGCGCGGCCTGGCTCAGCCGACTGCTGATCCAGCGTTCTGCCGCGCCGTACTCGACAGCGCCCGTGCCGACATTGAGGTCCTGCCCTGCAACACATATCAGGACATAGCGGGCTGCGTTCCAGAGCTTGTTGCAGAAGTTGCGATAGCCCTGGATGCGCCCTGCGTCAAAACGGATGTCGCGCCCCTGGGTGGCAAGCTGGGCGAAGGTAAAACGCAAGGCATCGGTGCCGAACGCGGGAATGCCCTGCGGCAATTGCTTGCGCGTCGCTTGCTCAATGCCGGCCTGCAACTGCGGTTGCATCAGGTTGGCCGTCTGTTTGGACACCAGCGTCTCGATCTCTATACCGTCGATCAGGTCCAGCGGGTCCAGGATGTTGCCCTTGGACTTGGACATCTTGCGGCCCTGTGAATCGCGCACCAGGCCGGTCACATAGACCTCCCGGAACGGCACGTCACCCATGAACTTCAACCCCATCATGATCATCCTGGCAACCCAGAAAAAGATGATGTCGAAGCCGGTCACCAGCACACTGGTGGGGTAAAAGCGTTCCAGCTCACTGGTCTGCTGCGGCCAGCCCAGGGTGGAAAAAGGCCACAACGCCGAGGAAAACCAGGTGTCCAGCACATCCGGGTCGCGGGTCAGCGCCACGGCTTGCGCCAGCTGGTATTTGCGGCGTACCTGAGCTTCATCCCTGGCTACGTAGATATTGCCCTCGGCATCGTACCAGGCCGGGATGCGGTGTCCCCACCAGAGCTGGCGCGAGATGCACCAGTCGTTGATGTTGCGCATCCACTCGAAGTAGGTTTTCGACCAGTTCTCCGGCACAAAGCGGATGTCGCCGCGCGCCACTGCGGCGATGGCCGGGTCGGCCAGCGGCTGTACCTGCACGTACCACTGGTCGGTGAGATACGGCTCGATCATAGCGCCGGAACGATCGCCACGCGGCGCCATCAGGGTGTGTTCTTCAACCTTCTCCAGCAGGCCCAGCGCCTCTAAGTCCTTGACGATCCGGCGGCGCGCCTGATAACGATCCAGGCCCTGATAAGCAGCGGGAGCGTTGTCGTTGAGCGCCGCGTCAATGGTGAAGATGTTCAGCAATGGCAGGTTGTGGCGCTGCCCCATTGCGTAATCGTTGAAATCGTGCGCCGGCGTGATTTTGACACAACCGGTGCCGAAGGCCGGGTCCACATGCTCATCGGCAATCACCGGGATGCTGCGACCGGTCAGGGGCAGTTCCACCGTTCCCCCCACCAGGTCGCGGTAGCGCGCGTCCTCGGGATGCACCGCCACCGCAGTATCACCCAGCATGGTTTCAGGGCGTGTCGTCGCCACCACCAGCGCGCCGTTGCCAGCTGTGCGCGGGTAGCGAATATGCCAGAGGTGGCCTTGTTCTTCTTCCGCCAGCACCTCTAAGTCGGAAACGGCCGTGTGCAGCACCGGGTCCCAGTTCACCAGCCGCTTGCCGCGATAGATCAGCCCCTCGTCATAGAGGCGGATGAACACTTCCTGCACGGCTTGTGAGAGACCCTCGTCCATGGTAAAACGCTCCCGGCTCCAGTCCATAGAGGCGCCCAGACGCCGGGATTGACGGGTAATGGTGTTGCCGGAATGGGCCTTCCAGTCCCACACCGCGCGGATAAACTGCTCGCGCCCCAGGTCATACCGGGACTGGCCCTTACCCTCCAACTGCCGTTCCACCACCATCTGCGTGGCGATGCCGGCGTGGTCGGTGCCGCACTGCCACAAGGTGTCGTTGCCCTGCATCCGCCGGTAACGGATCAATATGTCCATCAGCGTCTGCTGAAAGGCATGCCCCATGTGCAGGCTGCCGGTCACGTTGGGCGGCGGCAGGGCGATGCTGTAGGATTCGCCGCCGCCGCGGGGTTGAAAATACCCCCGCTGCTCCCACTGTTCGTACCAACGGGCCTCGATAGTTTGGGGATTATAGGTTTTGTCCAACATTACCGCAGGTTCCGGCTCAGATTCCAGATCAGGCACGAGCAGCCCCGATATTGTGGCTGTGCAGTTCCAGCCCCCGCTCGCGATAGTCCTTGTAGCGCGCCCGCGCCTGCCGGCGCGCAGCCGGGTCGGACGGCACGACTTCGACAATGCGTTCATAGTCGTTCACAGCCGCCGGCGCCGCGTCAGCCAGGTTGACGAACACCCGGCGCGCCGGTGGCGTCTGCCCGGCCCAGCCGATGACGACCGGATAGCTGTTCAGGTCCTCGGCTGCATCTATGGCAGCGTGTGGCAGGAAGCTGATATCCCTGAAAGTCCAGAGCAAGGTATCCAGGGTTTCGGCTTCTTCTCGGGACGCGGCGTGGATATAGACGTCATACCCCCCCTGCATGGCCCTTTCCACCAGTTGGCAGACGAAACGGTGAGGCATCGTCTGCTCAGCGACGATATAAAAGTCCGCTCTGCTCACGTCAGCCACCAGCCAGCGCGCTGCCTGACGGCGCTCTTTCCAGCTGATTTTGACATGCTCAGGTGTTTTTCTCGCATTGCTGAATGAGGTATTCCACCAGCAAGGGGACCGGGCGTCCTGTGGCACACTTGTTTTTCCCGCTGACCCAGGCAGTGCCGGCGATATCCAGGTGCGCCCAGTGGAATTTTCTGGCAAATTTTGACAGGAAGCAGGCGGCGGTGATGGTGCCGGCCTCGCGCCCGCCGATATTGGCCATGTCCGCGAACGGGCTGTCCAGTTGTTTCTCGTATTCCTCCCACAACGGCAGCTGCCAGGCGCGGTCGCCGGCATTGAGCCCCGCCCGCAACAACTCTGCTGCCAGCGGTTCGTGGTTACTCATCAGGCCCGAGGCATGTTTGCCCAGGGCGACTATGCAGGCGCCGGTGAGCGTGGCAATATCGACCACTGCGGCCGGTTCAAAGCGCTCGCTGTAGGTGAGGGCATCGCACAATATCAGGCGCCCCTCCGCATCCGTATTCAGCACCTCCACGGTCTGGCCGGACATGCTGGTAAAAATATCGCCGGGCTTGGTCGCAGTGCTGCTGGGCATGTTCTCCACCGCCGGCGTCAGCCCCACCAGGTTGATCGGGAGTTCCATCCCGGCGACGGCAGCCACCGCGCCAAACACCGAGGCGGCGCCGCACATGTCGAATTTCATCTCATCCATGGCGGCAGAGGGCTTGATGGATATGCCGCCGGTGTCAAAGGTAACACCTTTGCCTATCAGCGCCACCGGCTTGCTGTCATCTCCTGCACCCTGATAACGGAAAACAATCAACTTCCCGGGTTGTGCACTGCCTTGAGATACCGACAGCAGGGAATGCATACCCAGTTCTTTCATTTCCGCCTCATCGAGTACGCTGACATCCACCGCAGGATAGGTTTTGCCCAACGCCAGCGCCTGTTCGGCCAGATGCGTCGGCGTGCAGGTATTGGCGGGGCGATTGGCCAGGTCACGGGTCAGTTTCACGCCTGCGGCCAGGGCCATGCCGCGGGTCAGCGCGGTGTTGCATTGCGCCAGCTCGCGGCGCGTGGGAACCACCAGGGTAATTTTGTGCAAGCCTTTTTTGGGTTCACTTTTCTTGCTCTTGAATTCATTGAAGCGGTAGAGTTCATGGTCGATCCACTGCACCGCGTTTTGTATCTTCCAGTGGTAGTCGCGCGCCTTGACGTCCAGTTCCGGCAAAAAACTCATGGCTTCGGTGGCACCGGTCTGTCGCAGCTGTTTGACGCCGGCAGTGATAATCTTCCGGTATTGCCGGTCATCCAGGTCGGCCTGTTTGCCGCAACCGATTAACAGCAGGCGTTCGGCGGCGCAGCCGGGCACATTGTGCAAAAGCAGTGACTGGCCGATTTTCCCGTCCATATCGCCCTTGCGCAACAAGCCGGAGAGGAAGCCAGCGCCGGCCTCGTCCAAGGCCTGGGCAGCGGGGGTCAATTTTCGGGTTTCGTGCACGCCTGCCAGCACGCAGGCGCTACGCTGTTTTTCGGGGCTACCACTTTTAATATTGTATTCCATGATATTCTGTCGCTGGTTATGATGAAGGCCTTGAATTTTATCTGATAACCGGCACTAACACCAGCCAGCAAATGATCCTGCGCCGCTACATTCATAGAGAAATAGCTGAGAAACTCGGCTGGATCATCGGCCTGCTGGCGTTGATCATCATGAGTAATCGCTTTGTCCGGTATCTGGCAGATGCCGCCGCCGGTGTCTTTCCCGCCGACCTGGTATTCCGGTCGCTGCTCATGAAAATGCTGGCGACCTTGCCGAAGCTGATGCCCATTGCCATTTTCCTGGCGGTTCTGCTCGGTCTGTCAAGACTGGCGCGCGACCGGGAACTGACCGTGGTGTCGGCATCCGGCAGTGGGTATCGGGTACAACTGGTCTCGATCCTGCAGTTGTCTGTGCTGTTTTCCCTGATCGTCTTCGCCACCAGTTTTTATGTCGCGCCCTGGGCCGCGCAGAATACCGCGACCTTGCGCGCCCAGGCTGAAGTGGAAGCGGAGACCGCCGCGGTCGCGGCTGGCAAATTCAACGAAATGAGCAGGGGGGAGCAGGTCATATATATTGAACGTGCCTCAAGTGACAGGACGCGCATGGAGAACATTTTCCTGCAAGCCCGGCGCGACCAGCAAACCAGTGTGACCAACTCGCGCAGCGCCAGCTACCGAACCATTGATGACCTGGGCGGCAAGTTCCTGTTGTTCGAACACGGACGGCGTTACACCAGCAGCCGCGACGCGCTGGACTATCGAATCACCCGCTATCGCACTTACGCGGTGTTGGTTGAACAGAGCGATGCGCAACGCGACTATATCAAACTGGAGGCGGTACCGACGGCAACTCTGCTCGGCTCAGACAACCCGCAACACCAGGCTGAATTACAGTGGCGCTTGTCTTTTGTTATTGCCTCGTTGTTGCTGCCCGTGCTGGCGTTGGCCCTGAGCCGTTATTCATTCAGCGAGCAGAAATACTTCGCGGCGTTTGTGGCCGTGCTTATCTACATTATCTACAGCAATCTACTGAGCATTGCGAAAACCATGTTAAAACGGGATGAGATTCCGGCTTTCATCGGCCTGTGGTGGGTGCATCTGGCCTTGCTCGCATTGATTGTCTGTGCCTTTGTGTTGCCGCGGCTGCGACTGCGGATGAAGCAAGGGACACCGCAGCCGCAGGCTGCCGGGCACAGCGCGACAGCATGAAAATCATACAACGCTATTTCATCGTCAACCTGGTCTGGCCGACCGCGCTGGCGCTGGTAGTCCTGGTCGGCATTTTTGCGTTTCTATCCTTAATCGACCAACTGGAAGATGCCGGGCAAGCAAATTTCGGCGCCTACGAAGCCGTTATTTACGTGCTGTTGACCCTGCCCCGGCTGGCTTATGAGATTATGCCTGTGGCGGCGATGATCGGGGGTATGGCCTGCCTGGCGCTGCTCACCCGGAACCGCGAACTCGACATTATCAGGCTTGCCGGCGGCGCGGAGTCTTCCGTCACCTGGTTTCTTGGAAACGCAGCCCTGATCATCATCGTATTTTATATCCTGCTCGGCGAGTTCGTGGTTCCCGCAACCGAAATAAAAGCCAGGTATCAACGTTCCATTGCCTTGCAGGAACAAATCGCCATGCAAACCCGCTACGGTTTCTGGGCCAGAGACGGCAACAGTTTCGTCAATATCCGCAAGATACTGCCCGGCAACCGCGTCGAGGAAGTTTACATTTACGAATTCGATGAGGAGGCCAGATTACGCAGCAGCATCCGCGCCGAAAACGCCCGTTATAATGACGACCACTGGGTGCTGGAAGGTGTGGAAAGGACGATCATTGATAGCGATGGAGTCAGCCTGGAACGACATGACAGCGCGGCCTGGGCATCCTGGATGGACGATGATCTAATCGACCTGATCATCATCAACCCCTTATACATGTCGGTATGGAACCTCCGGGACAGCATTCGGGCGCTGAAATCCAATGCGCAGAGCACGGCTGTTTACGAACAGGCGCTGTACGGCAAGCTGGCGCGCCCGTTTACCATCCTCGCCATGATCCTGCTGTCTGCGCCGCTGGTTGCCGCGCGTGGTCACGACGGCGGCCCCGGACAACAGGTCTTTACGGGCGCCCTGATCGGAGTGGTCTTCTACTTCGTCAACTCCGCCGCCGGCCATGTTGGCATTGTTTACGGGGTAAACCCGCTCCTCAGCGCGACCGCGCCCACCTTGCTGCTGTACCTGATATTGTTCAGGCTCTCCCGACGTAAACCAGCAGCGTCCCGGAGCCGCGGTCATGTAAGGCCCGACGCTCCTTATCGAACAAGCACCAAAGAAATCCGGCGCCAAGTACAAACCAGGATACGCCGGCAAGAAAAAACCTTGCGCTGAGGTTTTTCCAGCCCGGCATACGGCCATCCGGGGTGACCAGATAGATACGCCAGGCGCGCATGCCCAGAGTTTGCCGCCCTGTTTTCCATTGCCAGACGAAATAGAACCAGGCAATAACCAGCAGGTAAGCAGAATACAACGGGTTGCCAGCGCTGAAGGCGACGCCGCCACTCACGGTCAACGCGCCCAGGGTTGCAAAAAACAACACAGAAAACAACAGGCAGCAGTCATAAACAATGGCCGCCAGCCGGCGCGCCAAACTGCAGGTGGCATGATGTTTGATGTCAGACATGCCAGGGAAAAGTATGCTGACGACGAATATTGCCGACATGGCGCGGTGGCAGCACTGTCTGCTTCTACTCCCGGGTTAAGTTAGCTTCTCCCGGCTCTAGGATGGTTCCGATATAGCCATATTCGCCATTCTGTTCCGGAAAGAGAATATGGGCTTGCGCAAACTGTTGCACATCCCAGGGAACATCACCATACCTGTCCCATAAGTCGGCATGAGGCGTGTGAGAAATAATGAACGAATCCAGGGTTATGTCAGTGTGCTCGCTACGTCGGCTGATCTTTTCGGCAAACTGCGGTAAGCGTTCATGTAGCTTCGCTTTTTCATCCTGCTCATAGGAAGGCGCAGATAACATGCCATGAGGTTCAATAAATACTATACGCTGACCTGAGGCATCCTTGATCCAGAGGATGAAGTCAGGGAAAAAACCCGTGTTTTCGAAGAAGCCGATGCCTTTGCCCCGGCTCAAGTTGCGTAACAAGTAGATCTCTTTATCAGCCAGAAACCCATCCTTTTGCAGATAACAGTAGCTTTTGAGATCGCGAACGAATCTTTCTTCGCTCGCGTTTAATCTCTCTGGCGTGCTTTCGACTCTGCTTCTTGTCTCAATGAGCAAGGGCTGATAGAGGTGTTGGTCAAAATGAACATTCGGAATATCGCTGGTTTCCTCGCGGTAAATGCGTTCTCCCTCTTGCAGCAGGTTCTCAATGGCTGTTATCAGCTCGGTTTCATCATCACGCACTCTGATTCTGTAATCCTGAAAGTTCTCGTCCTGCTCGTCAATTTCCGTATAAACCATATTCTCCGCATCCCAGCGTTCCTGTTGCACCCGATAATACCTGTCCATATATTTTCTGAGTATGGAAACCACAATTTCCTGCAGGCGGACGATACCGCGGTAATTGTGCGGATACAAAATGGCATCATCCGCTGTCAGGGCATACAGCCTGACCGGGTCGGCGTTGCTCATAATTTCACGGGCTGTCTGTGGCTTAAGCGCAAAATTGTTCAAGCCCTTCTGTTCCTTGTACGCCAGCAACTCCAGGTAAATCTGCTGCCAGTCCAGCAACGCAAGCATGGCCTCGGGAACAGGCCGGTCCTGACCGGATTGAAATTCTGCCTCCTTGACTCCGGTGGCCTTGCTTTCCAGCAGGTGGATTTTTGTTGACAAATCCAGGCTCACCCGGGCGGCGTTGTCAACTTGCAGAAACACATTTTCTTCCTCTGCAAAATGTCGCCCTGCCGGCGGGCGCGGGGCGACCAATCCCTTGCCAAGAAATTCCACATTGGGTCGAATAGGAAGAGCCCATTCACGGAAGCTCGCACTAGCGACGCCTTCCCGCTCCAGGTAATTACGAAACTGCGCCATGTAGTTGGCGCGCACCGCAAAAATATTCAATGTTTCCAGCAGCCTCAAATCATTTGGGTGGTTGCCGGTCAGGGCCGAGCTGCGTTTCAGTCCGTGTTCGTACCCCTGTAGCCGCACGCCGCGCCCAAATAACTGGATGATTTCTGAGCCTTCCTTGCGTCCGATATTCAGCAGTCCCATGTTCGATACGCGCCAGGAGTTCCACCCCTCCATGAATTTTTTGGCGCCGATGAGCACATCGATGCTGGTGTCGTGCGCGGCAATAGTGTTGAACAGAGAATCGGCCATTGCGTCTTCTTCCAAGGCAATCTCGGCGGCGTCTTGCGCCACCAGTTTTTTGAATTTGCCAACATCTCCAATATAGATCAACCCGAAATATGCTTCGGCAGAGCCCGCTTTCAGCCCGATTTCTCCTCTACAGTTGCGAATACTGCAAAGGTGCAAACCACCTCCGCCGGGCGCATGAAACACCTTGCTCAGAATGTCGTCGTAGATTTGCGCGCAATCCATACCGCCACCTTGCAGATTGTCAAATTTACCTTTGAACACGTCCTCACCATTGGCGGCCACCAGACCACTGTTACCGCTAAGGAGCTTTCCCATCGCCGCGGTTGCCCAGTGCCGTTCGGTCAGAACCCGGTGCAGGAAACGGGTAACGACCAGTACATCACTGCGCGCCCTGCGGTCTTTGGTATAAACCGCGTTGACGGTGCTGCCGACAAACACCCAGAGCGGTTTTTCCAGGTTATAAGGGCGCAGGGTCGAGGCCTGTTCGACAAATACCCGTTTCTGCTGGTAAAACGACAGCAGGTTGCCTAACAGCAACAGGTCGGTTGTTGCCTCAGTGGTTTCATCAGCCAGATTGAGAATACGGAAATCCTTGCCGTAGCCGTCGTCGTAGAAGTAACGGTAAGAGTAGTCGAAGACGATGGCTTTGCCGTATTCCCTGGTCAGCGCATCCTTGCGTGTTGCAGTCAAAGCCTGACCAAAGGTGGCGCTGTATTCAAAGGTAAATCCACTCTCGCCCAGCACGTTACGTAACTTCAACCACGCCTTGCCTCCAGACCCCTTATGGCCTTCATCAACAAATACCAGATTGTTGCCGATGAAAGCCTCCACCGGCACGCGCTCGCCGGAGCCACGTTTTTTCTCCGCCAGCTTGGTAATCTCCAGCACGCGCACGGTGTTCTGTCGCGCCAGCGTCAGGCCACTTTCATTCAGGGCAAAGCGTTTGGCCGGGATGCCGGACAATGAAAATTCCCTGATGTGCTGCTCGCTTAAACCCTCATTCGGAGTGATCAACAGGATATTATCCGGCGCGGCCTTGCTGTAGTGCAAAAACTGGTGGTAGTTAAGATGCATGATCAAGGTCTTGCCACTGCCGGTTGCCATCCAGAAAGCCAGTTTCTTCAGGTCACCCCGGGTGAAGCCCTCCTCGAACGAAACATAGCTCATAGAGCTGTGACTGCGCAGAAAATGGTTCAAGTCCTCAAGCAACACTGCCGGACTGTTGAAACACCGGTCCAGGAAAACTTCGGTAAACAACAGCGCGACATGCTGGAAGTATTTCAGTTTGAGACCGGCGCGGCGCGTGCTGATGGCGCGTAAATGGGCAAGGATGTGACTGTCATAACGCACCAGGTCTGCATCCGGGATTTTTACCCGGTTGCCGCGCGAGGTCAGTCGGCGCAAAACAAAACTGTGGCCTTCAGAGTCAAACCCTTCCGCGGCACCCCTGCTGTCTTGCAGCAACTCGCGGTTGTTCTGGTAGCCGAACTGGTGATACAACCAGGTAAGCAACACCAGTTGTTGCTCAAGTTTGAGGTAGTGAGTTAGCTGCGTGCTCGAAATAGTCATTGTTTACCCGTTTGACCGCGATGTGGTTTCCAGAGCCGGGGCAGGTTGAGTTTGCTTAATTTTACGCTTCATCCTGCGAAAAGACCGATATTCTTCCGGCCTTAGGTAACGCCAGGATTGCGGGACTACAAAACGGGGAAAGCGTTTCTTCAAGGTGGATAAATCGGTGGGATATTCGTTCTCCCAGACATCCATGATCTGCAAAGCATAGGCTATAGTCCGCCCTGCATAGTAGGCGTCAAAATCCCGTTTATCAATACTCGCAAGGTCTGATACCTGGTTCCAAATTTCATCTGGCGACCCTTTCCATACATGGCCGACGCGAAACCCCCCACGGAGGCATTGATCTGGGCTGGAAACATAGACGTACACATCGCGGTTTTCCATGAACGGTGTTATGCGGCGACGTAGTTCTGCCCGTTTTACCCCTTCGAAGACTAAGTTTGCATAGTGAGGCTTCAAGGAAAAAAGCAGGGGAGAGGCCAGATTCATGCTGGTTCCGGATATCCTAGTTGGAATAGTTCGAGAAATATTTCGGTTGATAGCTTGCTTGGAGATTGTAGTACCAAATTAATGTCATATTCAGCAAAGATATTTCTCATCACATTCAGCGGAACAGGTCTTCTAAAGAGAAATGTATGTGAAAATTTCAATGCCATAATCTCCTTGGAGGGGTCCCCGCCACAGATGTCGAATATATCCCTCCACTCAAGAACCCCAAATTTTTTAAATTTCTTGAAAAGTTCTTTTGCAGAGCCCATCTCAACGGTATCAAGACAGGATACCGCGACAATTTGACCTGCTTCAGTCCCGCTCTCATACCACAGAATTCGAGCAGGTGTTTGAAGCATATAATGATGCGACTTCGCCTTGTAATACACATTATCCCAGCGTAATAACACCCCGGGATTCTGTACGAACATATCTTCAGCCGCCTGTTGCCTGTCAAACAGGCTTTTTGCATAGCCCGGCCGGATTGGAATCAAAAAGTAATTCTGTTCGGCTTCTTTCAGAGCAATAGGAGAGCAGCATCTCTGAAGTTCCTGATCCGACATATTTCGATAATGGGGCGCAGAGGCAGGAAATAATTCTTGGGTCTTGGATAACACCTCTGTGCGAGTGAGACTGCGGGGAAAGGAAAACCTGACGAAACTGCCGTTACATTTCACAAATCCCATCTCCAAGAGGTCCGTCTCTAAACCAGATGTTATGGCAGACGCGTCGACTTGTACCGCGTCAAGATTATTTTCCACTGCTCCGGCAATGGTATCTGCAATAACAAAGCGTCTGAATAACTGTGAATCATCAACAGATTGTGCCATCCTTAACATGGGCACATTGAGTATCTTGTTGGTTTCTCTCGTGAGCGCCCGGATGGCGACGTTTCTATCTTTCGATTGGAGACACTCAGTTTCGTGATGGTCAGGTTCGGCGAGTAGAACGCCCAATTTTTCCTTGAAGACGCCCTGTCGTTCCCCTTGGTTGAGAAAGATACTATATGGGAAGTGAGCAACTTCATTAGAGGATATTCGTTGCCAGCGCAGCTCAAAGCCGGAAATCCGCGTTGGCGCGTAGGATTGCTGTTCGGAAAGTTCATGTAGCCGGATAATCAACTCCGTTGGTGATACCACTTGAAGAGATACTCGCCCAGCTATTTCTTCCGACTTTTTCAGGAGCTTTTGATCCCGGGTAACAAAGATTTTAACTTCGGAAGCGGCGGCTTGCGCTAGCTGCTGTATATCGGATTTTTGACTTGGATTGTTGCTTGGAAGTAATGTTTTCAAAATCCCCGCAAAATGTTCTGCTTGTTTGGGGTCATGTTCAACTTCCAGAAACTCATATGCCTTGTTCCGAGATTTTTCACGCTGTCCGGGGTTTTTCTCCCGGACAATTTCATTGAGAAGTTCATCGGTTCTTAAGAGTCTGAGCTCATCCACCAAAAAATCTGAGAGCAGGGCTCTTGATGGCCTGGATTTGTTACTGTCTGCTTCATCGAAATCGAAAAATATTTGCGCGTCGATAACCACGTCAAGGGATTCATCGGACGTTTTTGCCTGAAAAAGATCGAGCTGGTCGTCCCGCGCCAGAGTAAGACGCCAGAGTGTTAATGGCAGCCTGCCTTTGGAGCGACCGGGCTGCTCATCTATAGCGGTGAATCCCAATTTGGGCCACATCTGGTGGGCAGGAAAATCATTACGGCATCGAAGCCTGATATCCTTCTGCTTGGTAGCCGATTTTTTTAATTCATCAATCAGCCGTCTTGCGATACCTTGTCCGGTAAATTCTTCCGCTACGCAAAGTTGGGCAATACGGAAATAGTTGGGATGGGCGGCTTGAAGAAGATAACCGATAAGTTTTCCGTCACTGGTCTTTGCGCCGAATGTGTTCTCTTTTTCGAGATAATTACTCAGGGCCTCTGTGGGCAGAAAACCCAGTGTTCTGCTGTGGCGTTTCATCAGCTCATCAACCGCATTCAGGTCGGCGATGGTCAATTTTCCGACAGATATGGTCATCCCATTACTTCTGATTTTCCTGGAATTCCAGATTCAGCGTTCATTCTGGCATCAATGCAAACATGCGGGTTTTGAAGACCGGGTCTAAGGATTTGGCGCCGGGGATGAAGGAATCGCCGTTGACATAGACCTCGTCGGCATCTGCGGTGAGTTTTTTTTCCAGGACGAATTGCTTGTCCCGTTCCAGTTCTGCCTTCTCCCAGCCTTCGGTCTCGCGCCACAAGACGATGATTCGGCGTCCGTCGAGCAGGCCGCGCACGACCAGGTAGCGGCGTTGTTCGTCGTGGCAAGTTCGGCGGGTTTGTACTTGCAGCCCCAGCAGGTAGTTGAAGGTTTCCGGGAGGTCTATGCGTTGCTCGTGAGTTGCGCCGTTGTTGCGGATGAACAGTTTGTAATCGAAGGGTCGAGCCAGTTGTTCTACGTTCAGCAAAGGGGCGCTGTGCCGGGTTTCCGCCCGCAGCATGTAGCTGAGCAGGTAGTCGTCGAACTTCATGGCCTGCTGGCTGGCCGAGTCGTCCACCTCAATGTTGTTCAGCGCGTCCTCGTAGCTTTCCAGGCGCAGGTACTTGATGATGCGCGGGCCGCGCGCGGCTTCTTCCTGAGTAGCCATGCGTTTGGGTTTGCCGTCCTTCCATTCCGGGGTGAAGGTGACTTTTTTGAGGCGTGGCAGGAGTACCGAGTCGAAGTAGTCGGCGCTTTCGACGACAATGAATTTGTGTCTTTTTGCGTATTCTCGATTGATATTAATAACCGCATGACCTGTTGTTCCGGAGCCCGCAAAGAAATCCAGAATGGTTCCCTGCGTGCCTGATAGCAGTAGTGCGCAGCGCTCAATCAGCTCAGAAGGTTTGGGTTTCAGTTTGTCAATCAGAGCACGGAAATAACCATTGCCAAACATGCGCAGCAGCAACTTCGTAGCGTCAGTAGTAGTTTTAACGTCATCCCACAAGGTTGTAGGAGCCAGACCGCGCTCCTGCGCTTCGGCAAGATAGCGCTTATATTGCGGCCGTCTGTTGCCGCCAATTCCGAATAGAATGCGCCCCTCTGACATCAACTTGTCAACCACATCTTTTTCAAAACGCCAGTGTCGGCCTTCTGGCGGCCAGAACTCCCTGCCGTTTTTTGGGTTAACGATGGAATATGTCAGGTTCTCACGAATGTTGGGGGCATCCATGGGGTCCAAAGTCCAAGGTCCTTTGGGATCGTTATCAGGATTGCTGAAATTTTGTATTGCCTGAGGCAGGCGAAATTTTGATTTCTCGGCATCCAGTCGTGCCTTGTCTGCGGCAAAAAAAGTAGTATGGTTGGTGGAGAGTGAAATCAGTGTATCACTGGAAACGGATTTACGACTCTGCCAGATAATATCAGCAACAAAATTTGAAGCGCCCCAGGTCTGGTCCATTACAGGTTTAAGATTTGCGTACTCACCATCGTCGGTGCTGACAAAAATACCGGCAGTATCCTTGGCCAGAACCCTGCTTTGCCTCAGCCGGTCCCACATCATCGACATCCAAGAACTGTGTTGGTAATCGTCCTTATATGCAAAGTCGTTCAAACTGGTGTTGTAGGGTGGATCGATGTATATACAGTCAATCGACTGCGCGTAGCCTGCGCTCAGAAAAGACAGTGCCTGCCAGTTCTCACCGTGTATCAATAACCCATCACAAAGCTCGTCAATATTTTCCAAAGACGCCAGCAACTCATCCTTGAATGCCTCTGAGAAGTGCCTGGTATCCAGCGCCAGCGTCGGGTGGTCGCGCATGAAGTCGGTGCGCCGTTGCTGCACATTGCCGCCGGAATTAAACAGGTCGGTCTCGTTCTCATCAACGCGGAATAACTCCTGCCATTCCGTCCATTGTGGTTCACAGGCGGCAATCTCCGGGTAGAAGTGTTCATGGACATGGGCAAGGGTGATGCAATACTGTGTGTCGGTAATGAACTTGCGTTTCTCCCACAGCAATCTTTGGAACCCTTCGATTTGCTCCAGAAAGTCGATGATATGCTCGCCCATCGTCCTGATTACCCTGGTCACCTGGAACCAGCCCTCCGCTAACCCCTCGCCCGCAAGCTCCAGGTCATCGAGGTTCAAGACCTCGCTCTTGATGTAAAACTCCAGTTCCCGGGACAAGAACGCCTTAAGGTTCTTGTGGATAAAAAAGTCGGAGGTGTTGCGGCGGGTATATTGTCGCAGGTGGTGTTCCAGATATGTAACCGGTTCGTTTTCCGCACTGCGTCGGCGTTTGGCGGTTAGCGCAAGATGAATTTCGTGCGCCAGTCCGGGCCGACTGCCCAACTCCGCAACACATTCATCAATAATAGCCTCCTGTTGATTGGCGCCGCCATAACGTTCCTGCTCCTGTTCATTCAAAGGACGATACTCAAAAGGAAGTGTCAGCCTTTTTGTGTTTTCATCGACAGTAATGTCATGAACAAGCGGCAGGAAAAACCGTTTGTCGCCCTTAACGTTGTTGTGCTCTACATCGGCGGCCCGTAGCTTGAAATGTATGGTGGCGCCATGCACCCGGTAAGAGTAGTCGTGAAAGTGTTCGGCAGTTTTGATGTAGTACTGGTCCGAGTTGGCCCAGTGCAGGTAAACCTCTTCCCCGTTGTAGGGAATCGCGTAGCGTTGTTGCCTGGAGTAGCGCCGCTTGGAGATGAAATCGCCGTCCTGGTAGTAGCGGCTGAAAAAGGCAAACAGGTGGTTGAAGATGTCCCGCTCCAGGGTGGCCCGGCTGCGCGCGCCGCGCGTGCGCCGTTGCAACTTCAGGTATTTTATTCCTATGGGAATATCATGGTAGTTCTCATTCAGGTTGCCGGCAGCATCAAGCGCCTTGTTGCCCAGCGTTTCCCTGATAAGCTGTGTCGTGTCTTGCAACTCGCTGAGGGCCAGTTCCTGATCGTGCAAGATGCCTTGATCCAGTTCTTCACTGACGGCTGCAACCAGATCTTCAGAGATGAATTTCTCGATCACGTCCCGCTTGTGATTCATGATGCGGTAGATGCCGAAATCCAGGTCAGCACAATCGAACTGGAACAGTTCCCGCAGAAGTTGTTGGAATTTTTCCTGATTTTGGTTTGTGATAGTCATTCCTTTATTCTGGGGATGTCCAGCATCCCTCCAAGTAGTTTTTTATGAGTAACAGTGTGTAGATAGTAAATACTTTTTAAGCGATTGTACAGATGATGAATCCCTAATCCCGCGTTAGAAAGTCCAAGAATGAAAAAAGCCCTGCCTGTATAATGCCTTGTGAGATCAATGACTGTTACCCAATGGGTGTCACAGACAAGGCTTATGCACATTTTACCTTCTCGGGCCATCATTGACCTGCGCTTCAATAGCGGCGCAACGCTCCATCAGTGAGTCGAAAGATTCATTTTCGTCCAACAGCATGCCATCATCCAGCATCCTCGCGTAATCCTCTGCAAGTACCGTATATGCTGAGCTGGAAGGTATAAGGCACAGGCTGCCGGAGACCGCTGCTTGATAATCAATCCGTTTGGCATGAGCATCATTCTCGGGGAAAAATATTGCTTTGTAACGGGCGACTGAAAGCGCCAGTTCACAATCAGCGAGAGCGCTTTCCGTAATACCGGCTTCATCGAGCCGTGCAAGATCGTGCCAGTGTCTTGAAAGACGTTCTCCCCGGCCTTTTTCTCGGAGACAGAAAACGTGAGCAGCGGTCGCCTTCTCCCAGAAAGTTCGTTCCGCCAGCATTGTCGTGGGGCTGGCTTCGGGAAAGACGACTTCAGGCAAGTATGTCGCCGCATCGCACAAGACCGGACGCGCCGTGTGTGGTTCCCCTGTGGAACGGGCGCCGAACTCGACCTTGACTTCAGGGCGTATGAAATCAGTCCCCCGGAATAGAGGTTCGTAATGAATAAGGAGACAATGGGCATCGGAACGAACTTCTGCTGCAAAACCCGCTTGCACAAGCCCATCCTCAACTACCGGGCGGGCATGATCCCGAACCCACTCAGTGAGTCGGCGCCGGATCAGACGTGTCCACTTTTTCTCCTGACTGCGCGTTGGGGGCAGCGCCTCGTCGCTTGAGTTTGCCACCAGTTCGGGAGCGAAGGCACGGATGTCGTAGGTAACGTCGATATCTTCGGAAAAACGGCGAATCAGGCGCCACACCTTGGATAATGACGTGCCCCCCTTGAAGATCAGATATTGGGAGAATGGCGCGTTGAACAATGCGCAAAGCGTTGCCACAACCCAAATGTCTTTCTCCAGAAAATTAGCTGTGTGATTGCTATTCAGTTCCACCACTTTGAGGGCATCACGACGGCTAATAGCCGACAATTCTTGATATAGCCTATCAGTCATGGGAAATCCGAACACTAACTGGTTCCGCCATCCATGTTGGCATTACCGCCCGCGCGGCAGAAAGCTCGTCCAGGTCTTCTTTTGAAAGCAAAGGAAGCACAGCATCCAGAGCGTCTTCCACCTCTTCACGGCCGAGCCATGCCAAGGCGCGGACAACCTGCCCGGCTTTACGGTATGGCGCACTCAGTTGCCAGCGTGGCGCATGGCGTAGTTCGACCGGGTGCGTCCCGAAGCGCAAACGACGACTGGGGCCCGACGTCAGATACACTGAGCGGACAGGATTTTGTGTTGTCAGGCCGAGACAGTTGGCAGCGGAGCCACCGGTTGGCACGATTTTGACGCCCCACAAAACCGATAGTGCGGCAAGGGCCTTGTCGATGCTCGGCCCGCGCACACCGAAACGAGTTTCAATCGTGCGCATGTACACTCCTTGACAGATCCTTAACAGTTTGCCCGCGCGCGCAAGCCGGGACAAGGCCTGATCAACGGCCGCTCGTTTACCGAGGTGGAGCAGACTGCCAGGGCACAAGGGCGTGGCTTCCGGGAGTGACTCGGCATGTTCCGTGATACGAGAAGGAAGGCTGCGCATGCGTTCTCTCCAAATTCGCTTTGTCAGAAATATGGTGCCAAATGTACCATTTTGCAGTCTTGGAGACAAGACCTCGCGTGCCTGCTCTCAAATACTGACCAGATCGTAACGGGCGCATAAATAACCGCAGTTAATCAGGTCTATGACGGAGTTCTATTTCATTTTCGTCCCGCCAACGATTGGCCGGTGGATTCAGACAGTTGCACAATACGAAAGTTTAATATTCATATTGTGCCACTAGTGTCCGGTTAATAATCGAATAAATTCAATTGGTTAGAGAAGGCGTCATGGTTCACGTTGGTTTCACAGTCGCTAAGTAGTTGAT
>JAPORZ010000141.1 GCA_026709915.1 Gammaproteobacteria bacterium | reverse complement strand
TATCCATCTCCCCGCCGCGTTGCACCCCTACATGGATGACATGACCGTTATCGAGTAGCCCTTCCTGTTATTGATGTTGCACGGCAACAAAACAGCGTATATACTGCCAGGTAATCTCTGAAAATTAGAGGTTCCTTGTACTCAGGATAGCAGCTTGCGGGCGATGACCAAGCTGTGAACACCTCAACACAGCCCCCCGGGGCATTTTGCAACCTACATGGTAATAAAATCATGCACAAATCATATTTCATTTCCACCCTGTTGGGTGCTGCCGCCGTTCTCACAGCCGTTACGGTCACGGCCCAGGAGCAGGGTTCCTTGTTGGAAGAGGTGATCGTTACCGCCGAGAAACGTTCTGAAAGCCTGCAAGACTTATCCCAGGCTGTCACCGCACTGTCGGGTGAGGAAATAGATAACCGCAACCTCACCACCTTCGTGGACCTGAGCAGCATTGCCCCCGGCGTGACGGTCGCCAAGAACGAGGGCTTTAAGACCGTCATCGCCATCCGCGGTGTGGGCAATGAGGCCAACCAGAATGCAATCGCCAACCCTTCTGTTTCCTACCATCTGGACGGCATCTACGTGGCCTCGCCGTATGCCTTGCAGACGGATTTTTTGGATCTGGAACGCATCGAAGTGTTGCGCGGGCCGCAAGGCACTCTGTTCGGTCAGAACTCTACCGGCGGCGCCATCAACGTGATCACGAAGGCGCCGGATACGGAGGAATTTTCCGGCAAGGCTGACCTCACCGTGGGTAACTACAACCTGATACGGGCGCGTGGTTCGGTCAATATCCCCATCAGTGATACCCTGGCTCTGCGCGCTTCGGCTGCGTCTCATAACCATGACGGTTTCAGTAGAAATATTACCCTGGACCAGGGGCTGGACCAGGCCGACAGTTTCTCCGGGCGGGCGCGCCTGCTGTGGGCGCCTGCGGACAACCTGCGTTTTAATCTCACCGTCCAGTATTACGATGAAAACACCAACGGCGCCGCGCAAAAAGGCCTCCTTGACACCACCCCCAACCCGCGCCGGCTGCGGCAGGACTGGGATAACAGTTACCAGCTGGAGAGCCAGCTTTACAGTCTGGTCGCGGAATGGGACTTGCCCGTGTTCACGGTCAAATCATTGACCAGCTACCAGGATGACGATGTAGCCGTAGTGCGCGACAACGATCGCCATGACTTCGGCGACCTGATCAGTCGGGGCACCTTCCTGCTGCCCTCGATCTTCGACCCGGAGTCCAACCGGCAGAAGACCTTTACCCAGGAACTCAATCTGATTTCCTCCGAGCCCCTGTTCGGCAAGCTAGACTGGACGGCCGGGGTGTTCTACCTGGATACTGAGGTGGACATCTTCATTCGCGAGTACCTGGACTTCAACACCGACGGCGTTTATGGCCCCGGTACGGTGACCGTGGAGGAGGTGCTTGCCTTTGGCGGCGAGGTTGGCTTCATCTCTGATTCCAAACCGCAACGGGAATCGATCTCCGTCTATGGTCAGGGCACTTATAACCTTACTGACTCCTTACGCTTGATCGCCGGCCTGCGCTATACCGACGACGAAGTTTATTCCGAGGTGACCAACTTCTTCGGCCGCGGCGGCACCGCCATACTGGAAACCAGCAGTGACAAGCTCACCGGACGCGGTGTGGTGGAAATGGACCTGAACGACACCACTATGGTTTATGCCTCTTACACGCGCGGCTTCAAGCCGGGTGGCAGCAACCTGACCTACGGTCGCGAAGACATCATCGCTCCCATAGTCGTGCTGCCCACCTACGCCGATGAAACAGTCGATGCCTGGGAGCTCGGTATCAAGACCGACTTTGCCGACAACCGGGTGCGTGTGAATGCCGCGGCCTTTTATTACGACTACAAAAATCTGCAATACCAGGCCACTGACCCGGAGCTGTTTGAAGGTGGAGTCGGTAACCTGCCTGCGTCCGAAATCTATGGCGCCGAACTGGAGCTGCTGGCTTTCATCACTGACAGCCTGACCCTGGACGCGCGTCTGGCCTGGTTGGAAACGGAGATTACGGAGTCGCACCTGGCCCTGGACAATGTGCGCTCCGACGACGCCACCAATGCACTGTTGGCGCAAGGCGCCAATCAATTTTCCGATGAGGTGCAGCGCGCCCGCGCCGCCGCCATTACCGATGTGAAGGGTAATGAACTGGCCAAAACCCCCAACTTTACCGCCGATGTGATGCTGCGCTACCGGGGGCGCTTGGGTGATTGGGGCGATTTCTCTGCCAGCGCGCAATACATCCATCGGGACGGTTTCCAGCACCGCATCTTCAATAACCCCAGAACCGATGATGTGCCCAGCTATGACGTTGTTAATCTGATGCTGACCATTACCCCGGACGGGTATCCCTGGTACGTCGAACTGATGGGCATGAACCTGACGGACGAGGACGGCATCAACGCCCGCTTTACCGATGTGTTTGGCGTTGGCGCCACCGGCGACGAACTGATCGCACCTCGGCAGTACATGGCGCGCTTCGGGGTTGAGTTTTAGGGAGTTTTTTTTGGCGCCCCTGAAAATGCCCCTCCGGGCATTTTCAGGGGATGCTACAGCAGTTACAGGGCGCCTCTAAAAATTAGAGGCGCCCGTGCAGCATAAGGATATGCTGCCATT
>JAPORZ010000006.1 GCA_026709915.1 Gammaproteobacteria bacterium | reverse complement strand
CGGTAAACCCGGTTTGCGTCAGACGTTTGACGAACCGGTGGGTGTCAAATGCAATTGCTTCGCTCATGGCAACACTGTACAAAAACGCGACGGATAATTCAATACTTACTGTTATGTTACTGTTACTTAACGATCAAAAAAGATCGGCATGTGTACCTGTGCGACGCAGGCATGCCTGTACTTCCCTGATAATTTGTGAGGCCGAGCACTCGGCGGTAGTGGCTGGTTTGTAACCAGCAGATCGACAAACGCTTCAAGCTGTCGGATATCCCAGCCTCGTTTTTTGATCTGTTTGTAGTCTTTCAAAAAGCGGTTCGTATAGGAAATCTTTCGCATAGCTACCCTGTCTCGCTGCGCTCCTTCAGGTCAGCGAAAACTTCTCTGGTAGAACCAAACTGTCTCAGATTGTGAGCGGGCTCGTCCAAGGCCGCGACGGTGTCACTATTGGGTATGCAAGCGTCAAACGGTAATCCCCTGTGCAGGACTAATTGGCTGAGCGCCATACGGACATATTCTGCGGGCTTTAATCCGAGTTGGGAGAGTACTGCTTCGGCTTTGGTTTTAAGTTCTGGTTCAATTCGGATTTGCATCTGTTTGGTTCTGTTCATGTTTTGAAGTGGTATCAGGAAGAAGAAGTTTCAGGTTACCGAAGGCTTCGGCCTGCGTCCCGGTAAACCCGGTCTACGTCAGCCGTCTGACGAACCGGTGAGTGTCAAATGCAATTGCTTCCAGGGCGGTGATGACAGGAGTCATGGATGGTTCCTCAAGTTTCCGCCATGTTACCTGGCGTCGGGACAGATGTCAATGAAAGGGAAACTCATTGCGTATTATGTTACCGTAAGACATGTTTAATACCTCGCAGCGCCCATCTTACCACCGTAGCGGAGCCTGACCCATGCCCTTACGCGAGCGTTTTCCCATATTTCAATCAAGAATTCATCTCGACAGTTGTTCTTATGGCGCCTTGTCGAATGAAGTCAGGCAGGCGTACCTGGAGTATCTGGACGACCGCGACCGTTATGGCTCCCACTGGGAGGTCTGGGTGGGCAAGCTGGAGAGCTTAAGGGGCACGTTGGCGCAATTACTGAACGCCTCGGCCGCTGAAATTGCCATGGCGTCCTGCCTGAGCAACTGCCTTAATTCTCTGGCCAGCGCATTTGATTTTACCGGGGTGCGCAACAAGGTATTGCTCACCGATTTTGATTTTCCTACCACCGCACAGATCTGGCGCGCTCAGCAGCGACGGGGCGCGGTGATCGGATGCGTGCCCTGTTATCCGGGCGAACTGACCATCCCCGCAGAGCGTTTTGCCGAACACATCGATGAAACTACATTGGTCGTGTCCGTGCCCCATGTCTGTTACCGCAACGGCGCCCGGCTGGATGTCCGGCCGATTATCGACGCCGCCCATGCCAACGGCGCGCTGGTGTTTCTGGACTGCTACCAGAGCGTGGGTTCCATGCCTATCGACGTCAAGGCCCTGGATGTGGATTTTGCCGCCGGCGGAACGTTGAAATACCTGGTGTCAACGGCCGGCACGGCGTTCATGTATGTCCGCGACAGCCTCATAGCAGAACTTGAACCGACCACCAGTGGCTGGTTCAGTCAGGCTGATATTCATGCGATGGATATACACAAAAACGACCCCGCGCCCAATGCCCGTCGCTTTGAAACCGGCACGCCAAACGTCGCCAGCCTGTATGCCTCCGGCGCCGGACTGCAACTTGCCAACGAGGTTGGCCTGGAAACGACACAGCAATACGTCAGCTTGCTGAACCGGACCATCAAGGAAAAGGTCAAGGAAAACGGCTTCCAACTGGCCACACCGGCTGCGGACCACAGCCACGGCGCCATGCTTGCCATCAGGTCAACAGATATGCAACGCCTGGTCGCCGCGCTACAAGCGCGAGGCATTAGCACTTCCTGCCGCGACGGCAATGTCAGGGTCTCGGCGCACTTTTATAATAATTCTGACGATGTGGAAGCATTGTTTGCAGCGCTGAGCGACTTGCGGGAATTGCTGGTGATGAGTTAAGGGAACCTCTAATTTTTAGAGGTGGCCTTAAGAGGATTCTTCGTTGGCCTCGGTTTTTTGCTCAGGATTTGCGGCGTCTGCTGAGAGGTCGGTGCAGGTGACGTTGGGTGTTACGGCCGGCGGTTTAGGGATATAACGTATGCCTTTCAGGGTCAGCCTGAGCGCCTGGAAATGGATCATGCTGATGGTTTTAACCGTCACCAACGGGTTGCTGAGGAAGGCTTTCAACAATTCCATTCCGGACAGTTCGGTAAACCGGCCATGCAGCGACGTTATCAGCATGGTCTGCTGTGCTGCGTTAATGTAGTCGATCCTTATGGCGCAACGTTCAGCCGTTATGTCAAAACGAAACCGGTAGTGGCCCTCCCGCTTGAGATACGGCGATACATGAAAGCATTTTGGCGCTGCTATCCAAGCCCCTGTAGCAACAGGTCGGCGCTGCGGGCGAATGCACACATAACTGTGCGTTTCTCCAAACGTGTTGTTCACCTCGCAAATGATTGCATAGGTATTATTCCTGCCATCGCGACACAGCCAGAAACTGACCGGGTTGAATACATAACCCAACACACGCGGCATACATAGCAGCGTAATATGCTCAGGTTTGGGAACATCATACCCCGACAACATATCTTCAACCCACCTCCTGAGCGAGCCGCCGTCCCGATAGCCGTGATCACGCGTATGGAAACTGTGCAAGCCAAAACGATTCAGGGACAGATGGGTATTCAATGATCCGTCTGCTATTGCGTCCAACGGGATAGCCAGATAATACACGCCGTAACAAAAACGGTTTTTTCTGGGCAAGGTGCGATTGTGCATGACCCTGGCATGCAGAATTGCGGGCCTCATAGCGTCGTCGCCGCGGCCTCAACAGCGTTTGCAGAAGCGTCACGAAAGGCATTTTCAGAAGTTGCTGTGAATTTATCAGCCATGGCAATGGCGCTGTTTAAGCCGTCTTCATGGAAGCCATACCCCTGCCAGGCGCCGCAGAACCAGAGCCGATCCTGACCTTGGATCTCGTCTAAGCGTTCCTGCGCAGCGATGGCATTTTGATCGAATAACGGATGCTCGAAAACATGCTCATCGTGCACCAGCGCCGGGTCTGGCTCAAAGGCCGGGTTTAATGTCACAAACAGCGGATAATCTGTTCCCAACGGCTGCAAATTATTCATCCAGTAGCTCAGACTCACGGCCGGTTCCCGGTCCTCGCGCCGCTGGCACAGGTACACCCAGCTGGCCCAGGCTTGCTTTTTCCTGGGCATAAAACGTGTGTCACTATGTAACAGCGCGCGATTGCGCTGGTAGCAAATATTCTCCAATACAGATTGCTCAGCGGGGGTCGGCGCCTCAATAAGCCTCAACGCCTGGTCGCTGTGACAAGCCAGCACCGCGTGATCATAACGTTCATAACCCCCATGCCGGTCTGTTACAAACACCCCCGAGGCCAGACGCTGCACCTTGCACACGCCACAATTTACCCGAATGCTGTCCCTGAAAGGCGCGCTGAGCCGAGCAATATATTCACGACTGCCGCCGCGCACGGTGTGCCATTTTGGCCGGTCGCGCAAGGCCAATAAGCCGTGATTTTCAAAAAACCGCACCATTGTCCTGGCCGGGAAACGTAACATCCGCGCCGGCGGAGTGCTCCAGATAGCCCCACCCATTGCCAGCAGGTAATAGCGTTTGAACCAGTCTCCCATGCCAAGCCCGGCCAGACATTCTTCCATAACCGCCTGTGGATTGGCTTGCACGAACGCGCACGCATGGCGCTGAAAATAAAGAATATCCCGCAGCATACCATAGTAACGAGTGCGGAAAATATTGCGCTTCTGGGCAAACAGGTTGGCCAGCGCCGGGGTGCCATACTCCAGCCAACCGTTGTCAATACTGACACCGAATGACATGGCGCTGCGGCTCACGGGAACGTCGAGTTGTTTGAACAATGTCGTCAGGCGCGGGTAATTGCGCGGGTTGAAAACAATAAACCCCGTATCAACGGCTACCGTGTTTTGCGGTGTTGCCACCTCCAGCGTGCGACCGTGCCCACCCACATAGTTTGCCTTTTCGTACACGGTGATGTCATGTTTTTGATATAATGCACGCGCCGCGGCCAGACCGGATATGCCGGTGCCGATAATCGCAATTTTCATACGTCAGTCGGTCCTTTTTGCTCATACGGTCACCTCTGAAAATCAGAGACGCCTGTATGGGAGTTGCAGAAACGATTTCAAGAGCTGACCCTATAATAGAGAATTTCCGGTTCAACAAGCAAGAGCAGTTATCGCCGTGAAAAAAACAACTGAGGTATTCCTGCGCGCCCTGGAAGAGCTGGTGTATGGCCAGCTTGAGCTGGAGTTGCCGGATGGCACAAAACACCACTTTGCCGGCGGCAAGCCCGGCCCCAAAGCGCACCTTCGACTGCATGAGGAGGGCGTTATTCCCAACATGATTCTGCGCGGCAATATGGCTTTTGCCAATGACTACCGCGCCGGCAAGTGGGACAGTAACGACCTTGCCGCGCTGCTGGAGTGCGGCTTGCGCAACAGCGGCCCGCTGCAACGTTACACCCGTGGCAGCAAGACTTTGCAACTGTTGACGGGGCTGTCCTACTTGTTCAGACAGAATACCCGACGCGGCAGTCGCAGGAATATTCATTACCATTATGATCTCGGCAATGATTTCTACGCACTCTGGCTGGACCGCACCATGACGTATTCATCGGCCTTGTTCAACGACGCCACCGATGACCTGACCACGGCGCAACACCACAAATATGACCGTATCCTGGAATTGCTGGGCGATACACCGCAACAGGTTGTTGATATTGGTTGCGGTTGGGGCGGGTTTGTAGAACGGGGCGTCGAAACTGCGGGGCATCAGGTCGAAGGCATTACGATCTCGCCGTCCCAACATGAATACGCCTGCAAACGGCTGCATAAACACCACACCCAAGCCGCAATCCGACTGCAGGATTATCGGGCGCTACGCGGCAACTATGACGCCGTTGTTTCAATCGAGATGTTTGAAGCGGTAGGAGAACGCTACTGGAATTCTTTTTTCAGGAAGATCAAATCCATACTCAATAATAAAGGCAGGGCCGTGATTCAGGCGATTACCATTGACGATGAGTATTTCGATGATTACCGGCGCGGGGGCGACGTCATCCGCAGTTATATCTTTCCGGGCGGCATGTTGCCATGTCCGACCCGCTTCAAACGGGACGCCGCGCGCGCCGGACTGCAAATCACCGACCAATATTTTTTTGGCGCCGATTATGCGCGCACGCTGCAACACTGGCTGGGCCGTTTCGAGCGACAGTCAGAGGCGCTGCTGGCGCTGAACTTTGACCAGCCCTTTATGCGGCTCTGGCGTTTTTATCTTGCTTCATGTATCGGCGCCTTCCGTGCACAACGCACCAACGTCATGCAGGTTGCACTGCGTCATGCCTGATAGTAAAGATATGGCTAGCGGCTGGCGGGCAGGCATGCGCACTGAACTTCTCATCATGCCGACGCTGTTAGGCGGCTTGTTGGCGCTGGCGTCACCGGCCCAAGCGGATGTAAGCGTGACAGATACAGGCGCAACACCCGCAAGCATGACAGCTGCAGACGCAACAGCGGCGCCGCTGACGGATGAACAGGTCGCCGCGCGCTACGTGCCGGACGCGGCCGTGACCGGCGCCGTGCAGATGACCTTCATGCTCTGGAAGGTGTACATCGCCACGTTGTATGCCCCCGGCGGCGCCTGGCAGGAAGATGAGCCTTTTGCACTATCCCTTGCGTATCAGCGCAAACTGCGCGGCAAAGATATTGCCAAACGCTCGGTCAAGGAAATGCGAGGGCAGGGCTTCGATGACGAACTAAAACTCGCCGCGTGGCATGAAGAAATGCAGAAAATATTCCCTGACGTAGATGAAAATACAACACTGACAGGCGTACGTGACGCGCGCGGCCACGCGGTGTTCTACCATAACGGCGTGCGCGTGGGTATTATCGAAGACCCGGCATTCAGCTACTGGTTTTTTGGCATCTGGCTGCATGAGAAAACCTCTGAACCGGCGCTGCGGAAAAAACTCCTAGGGGCGCCAGGGTAGTGCATAAACGCTTGCAGCTGGCGCAATACAGCCTGCTTGCAATACCCCTGGCGTTTGCCGGCCTGCCGGTGTATTTGCATGCCCCTGCGTTTTATGCCTCGGAACTAGGCATTTCCCTTGCCCGGATCGGGGCGACGCTACTGGTGCTGCGCATCGTTGATGCCGTTCAAGACCCCTTGATTGGCTACCTGAGCGACAAATTCCACCACCGGCGCCGCGCTATCATCGTGCTCGGCCTGACGCTGCTGGCGCTGGGCTTCTGGCTGGTGTTCAACCCCGCCCGCGCGCAGCCCTTGCTTTGGTTTGCCATCGGCGTATTGCTGAGCGCCACGGGTTTCAGTGTGGTCAGCATCAACTTTCACGCGCTCGGCGGCCTCTGGGTAGCGGATGTCACCGGGCGCACGCGCATCACCAGTTGGCGCGAAGCGGTCGGACTGGTAAGTTTACTCGCTGCGGCCGCGGCGCCCACATTGCTGGGGGCTGCGGTCGATGCAAGCGCTGCGTTCCACCTGCTGGCCTTGTTATACCTGCCGTTGGTGGCGCTGTGCGGCATTGTTTTTCTGCGTTGGCTGGACCATGCACCCCTGCAAGCGCCCCCTTCGAGCAGGGCTGAACTGCCGTTGTCACAGCTGTGTAATGCCTGGAACATCCGTTTCTTCGGCATCTATTTCTGCAACGCCCTGGCCGGCGCTATCCCAGCGGTGCTGGTGATTTTCTTTATCAACGATCGCATCAATGCCGCCAACCTGACCGGCTTGTTCCTGGCCCTGTATTTCCTCAGCGGGGCCTGCGCCATGCCGTTATGGCAATGGCTGGCGGCACGGTTGGGCAAACCGCGCGCATGGCTGCTGAGTATGTGGCTGGCGGTAATCACCTTTACCTGGGCGCTGACCCTTGCCGAGGGAGATACGCTATACTATGCACTGATCTGTATCTTGTCAGGTTCGGCCCTGGGAGCAGATCTGGCCTTGCCGCCGGCAATTATTGCCGATCGCATTGATGACCGCTGTGACCAGAGTCTTGCCACGCGTTATTTTGCCGTTCTGGCCTTCCTGTCCAAGGCCGCGCTGGCGCTGGCGACCGGCATAGCGTTACCGGCGCTGGCCGCGCTTGGGTATCAACCGAGCGCGGTCGGCAACTATCAGGTCACGGATTACCTCAGCTATGCTTATGCACTGGTTCCGTCGCTGTGCAAGGCCGCAGTAGCGATGTGGTTATGGCTTTTTATTCAATCAGGTAAACAGGCATTGCACGCCCCATGATAATACGAGTCACACTTATGAGCATACTGACATTTCTTGGCGCCTGCAGCGCCGGCATCAACGGTGATAACTACCTGGATATGCAGCCCACCTTTAAGCTGGAGGACTACTTCAACGGTCCGATTAAGGTTTGGGGTATTGTTCAGGATCGCTCCGGCAATGTAGTCAATCGCTTCGATGCGGACATGGTCGGACGCTGGGAAGGTGACGAAGGCGTGCTGGATGAGGTATTCACCTACTATGACAGCGGTAAGATTCAGCGTCGCAAATGGGAAATCACCAAAATTGATGAGTTGCACTATCAGGGCAAGGCCGGCGATATTATCGGTATCGCTGCGGGCACGGCGCACGGCAATGCCATTTACTGGACTTATGAAATGGACGTGCCGGTGCGCGACACCTCATACCGTCTGAAGTTCGATGACTGGATGTGGGCGATGAATGACGGCGTGGTCGTGAACCGCTCGTACATGAAGAAATTCGGCATCAGGGTCGCCGAGCTGACCATTTTTATGCAAAAGCAGTAACGTGGCGTACACCTGGATTATCGGAGCCAGCGCCGGCATCGGCGCGGCGCTGGCCAGACAACTGGCAGGGCAGGGCGATAGCCTCGCACTTTCCGCCCGCAATGAAGCCGCGTTACAACAGTTGCACGAAGAACTGCCGCGCAGCGACCACCTGGTGGTGGCGCTTGACGTGTGTGACAACGAGGCCGTGCGCCAGGCCCGGGACAATATTTTACGGCACTGGCCGCGGCTTGAGCGCGTGATTTATCTGGCAGGCATCTATCAGCCTATGCGTATGGGCGAACTGGATCTGGCCGAAACCAGAAAAATTCTGGAAGTGAACCTGCTCGGAGCGTTCCATGTGGCCGAAAGTGTGCTACCGGCATTGTCAGGCACACCAGGCAGTCAACTGGCCTTATGCGCCAGCGTGGCGGGTTACCGCGGGCTGCCGCACAGCCAGCCTTACGGCGCCAGCAAGGCCGGCCTGATCAATATGGTTGAGTCGCTCAAAGTCGAACATGGCCGCAAGGTTGATATCAAACTGATCAACCCCGGCTTCGTGGAAAGCCGCCTGACGGATAAAAATGACTTTTACATGCCGGCGCGCATCAGCGCTGAAGCGGCAGCCAAAGCTATTGCGGCAGGCCTGGCAGCAAGCGGCTTTGAGGTACATTTTCCCAAGCGCTTTACCGTTATAATGAAATGCCTGCGCGCGCTGCCGCACTGGCTGTATTATAGGCTCATGGGAACCTCTAATTTTTAGGGGTGGCCTATTCTCTTATCGGTAGAAACGATGAAGCAAGCAAACAGATTTTCCGGCGTCCACTTGGTTGGCAGTATCGCTATGGACAACTGTGAGCAGGTCTTTCGTGAAATCAGCCTGGCACTCGGGCCTTACCTGGAACACATTCCCGATGGCGAAACCGGGGAGCGGGCGCGCTGGATTTATTTCCAGCGAACCATGCTGATGGAGCACCCGGCCATGGAAATCGACCCAACGGTGCCGGAACTGTCTTTATACCAGTGGGACGGCAAGTTGTTGCGCTCATTACCGCTGTTACGCTTCAAGGCCGGCGTCAACCCGGATGAAGTGGAGTTTGCAACGGGTTATGACCGGGCCGCAGCGTATTCCTATGGCGTGTTCAAACGGCTGCGAGAGGAGGGCGTCATCCCCACAGCAGTGCGTTTCCAGGTATGCTTGCCGACGCCCATGGCCAGCGCCTGCATGTATGTCAGCCACAAGGCCCATGACGCATACCTGCGCGTTTACCAGAGCTCACTAGTCAACGCGCTGCACAGCATACTGGACAGTATTCCTCACGAAGACCTGTGCATACAGTATGATGTCTGCCAGGAAGTGTTGGTGTTCGAGAATTACTTCCCGCATCGTCCCCCGGACTATAAGGAGCAGATATTTGCCGAGCTGGCCGCGCTGGGAGAGGCCGTGCCGGAAGGCGTCAGGTTGGGCTATCACCTGTGCTATGGCACCCCTTACGATGAACACCTGGTCATGCCCAGGGACGCGGGGATACTGGTGGAGCTGATGAACGGCATTGTCAATAACGTGCGGCGTCAGGTTGATTTTCTGCATATTCCGGTGCCGAAGACGCGCACCGACCCCGCTTATTTTGCGCCGTTACAGCAATTTGCCGGTAACACAAAGGTGTATTTCGGCTTGATCCACCATGACGATGAGGCGGGCGACCGACAGCGCATTGAGGTCGCACAGCGCTATGTCAGAGACTTCGGGATCAGCACCGAATGCGGCTGGGGCCGGGCCGATCCGAAACGGGTGCCCGGCTTGCTTGCCAGCCACCGCAAGGCGGCCGAGGCGCTGCAGG
Source organism: Gammaproteobacteria bacterium (assembly GCA_026709915.1). Taxonomy (GTDB): domain Bacteria; phylum Pseudomonadota; class Gammaproteobacteria; order Eutrophobiales; family Eutrophobiaceae; genus JAAXHV01. The sequence goes on along the minus strand of JAPORZ010000006.1, from coordinate 14,266 downwards.
TGGCGCGCTCAGGCTGACAGAGAGGCCGCCGCTCAGTCGGCGTGAACAATACCTGCGGCAATGCCCAGTTCCGGCATAACGCGGTAAAAGTCCTGCACCGGCATATTACCGCCGGCTGACTTGTGCGCGGCGGCCGCGGCGATCCATGTGTGCAGCTCCATGGAACCTATGCCGGCTGTTGCCACCAGTTGTTCCTGATCCCAGTCATCGTATTCTTCCAGCCTGTTCTGTGTAAGCAGTTCCAGGAAGCGCCGGTCCGATTGCGCATTCAAACGCATATCCTGTGCTGTACGCTCGCCGCGCGCGATCATCCCGGCGCCCTCATGGTGCATCACCTCCAAGCGCTTAAGCCATTGCGCGGGCGTCAGCGATTCAGGGGCGTCGCCACCGGATAGTTTCCAGGCTTCAACCGCCGGTTCCCCCGCGCCATGTTCGGGATAATACCGGGTAGGATGGTGCGACATGCCGCCCGAAGCAAGCAGCAACACCCTCCGCTTCAGACTGAGGACAAAACGCCCGATTGCCTCGCCTAACAGGCGGGTGCGCCTGAAGGGCACAAACGGCTGCGTGATGCAGTTGATGAAAACGGGGATGACCGACCGCGCCGCCAGACCGCCAAGCATGATAGTGAGGGCCTGAGAGAAAGCATGATCGATGGTCATGCTGTAGGACACCGCGGCATCAACATCCGCGGCGCGCAGGTGTTCGACACAGGCTGCAGCCGTTCCCTTCGGCACGTTTACCGGTCCTGCAAACCCGCCAATATCTCCAGTTGCCTCGGCGCTCAAGCCAACACAGAAAGCCGGCATGGTCTTCAGGAAAAAGCCGTTGAAGTGATCCGAGCCGAAGGCAACCACCAGTTCCGGGTCAAACTCCGTAACAGCCTGCGCCCGCGCCGCGAAAGCCTGTTGCAGCCCGTCCCAGTGTTCAGGCTCCCGGGCATGGCAATACAGCAACGGCGAATGTGAGGCGCAAACCAAGGATGTTGTCATGACTGCGGGTTGTGATATTTATCCAGTGGAGCATAATAACAGAGACGCCGGGCTTGCCGCGCAATATCTGACCCTGGGAGGGTCTCATGCAGCAACAATACAGCAGCTGGAAAGAACTGTTAACCAACAGTTTCGATCAGTTTGTATCCACCTTCATGGCTTACCTGCCGAACCTGTTTGTCGCGGCCGTGCTGATGGCGACAGGTCTGCTCGTTGCGGCCCTGAGCCGGTCATTGATTATGCGCTTAGGGCAGTGGCTGGAACGGTTTGCGCAGCGCACAGGCATCAGTTCTTATTATTTACGCGTGCGCTGGCCTATCACTCGCATTGTGGCAACAATCATCTACTGGCTGGTCATTATATTTTTCGTGACCGCGGCGGCCAAAAGCCTCGGTTTACCCGGCATCGCAGAATGGTTGAACAAGCTCATTGAATATTCTCCTTCCATCCTGGTCGCGGCGCTGGTTATCTGGGCGGGTTTTGTTATTGGAGATTTCACCAGGGAAAATCTGGCCACCAGACTTGGCGGGGCGCGCATACAGCAGGCGCAACAACTGGGCAATGCCGCACGGTTGCTGGTCATTATGCTGACGATAATCATCGGGTTAGGGCAACTGGGCGTCGAAGTGGGGCTGCTGGCGCAGTTGCTGGTCATCGTGGTATCCGCAGTCATGCTGGCCCTGGCGCTGGCCTTCGGCATCGGGGCGGGAACGATGGTTGCCAATATTATTGCGCTCAGAAACCTGGGCCGGCATTACCAGAAGGGGCAGCGTGTGCGCCTCGGTGAACTGGAAGGAGAAATAGTCGAACTGTCAAGAACCGCGGTCATTCTCGATACCGATACCGGTCAGGCCGCAATTCCGGCAAAGGTGTTCCAGGAGCAGACCTGCATCCTGCTGACCGAGGAGGATTAGATGACAGCCGACCCTGTCGTTGAACGGTTTATCGAAACACATGCAGATCAGGTGGCGCGTTTGCTGGAAACCACCGGGGCTGATGCAATGCGGGATTTTCTGGCGGTATTATCCACGCTTCAGGTAGCAAGCATAATGCGTTACCTGAGCCGGCATAGCGCCTGTCATTACCTGGCAACGCTTGACGCTGACCGGGCCGTAGCGATCATCAAAATTCTGCCGCCCCAGTATGCCGCGTCCCTGGTCAGGGACATGCCCTTGCCGGCACGGCAGGCGCTGCTTGCCGGCGAGAGCATGCCTTACCGGATAAGGACAATACTGCGTTACCCGAAGGGCAGTGTGGGCGCTGAAATGGATAGCAACCCGATTTCCCTGCATGAGGGCATGACCGCGAAACAGGCCAGGACCTTCCTGAAAAAATACCGGCAACATATCTGCGACAGCTTGTTTGTGACGGGCAGCGAGCAGCGATTTGTCGGTGTAATCGCTTTGAAAGAGCTGTTGTTTGCGAAAAATACAGCCAACATCGCATCGCTGTGCAAGCCGCCAATGCAGCGTTTATCACCGTGGGACGCGCTGGCGGCAGTCGGACTTCACCCCGGGTGGCAACAGGTTGCGGCCTTGCCTGTTATTGAGAGGGGAGGGCGCCTGTCGGGTATCCTGCACGCAGACAGGGTGCGGGAAGCCATGAGTATGGAAGCCGTTGCCACGACGCTGAGCGGTGACCTTGCGGATGATATTTTTGCCCTGGGCGAGCTGTTCTGGAGCGCCTGTGCAGACTTATTATCCGACTACGACACTGCCACCCGCTCTGAGCCCGCCTGACATGACACGGTCTGTTGCCGACATCAGCGCCTCTTTGCGCCAGAACTTTTTTCAAAACCACACAGCAGAAGCAACCCGTTACCTGGAAGAATTACCGGCAGAGCAGGTAGCCGAAGTATTGCAAGGCTTGCCAAAAACTCTGGCGCGCGGCATCTGGGAAACGCTGTCTCCCGTTATTGGCGCGCGGGCGCTGGCAACCCTGGATGACGCCGCGATTGAGCAGGTATTTGCCCAGCTCGATCCCAACCGCGGCGCGCTGATCCTGGCTGCCCTCAGTGACGGCGCGCGCAACCGCTACCTGGGCCTGCTGGATCCTCATAGCGCGCAGGATTTCGAGCGGGCCTTGAGTTATGAACCCGACAACGCCGGCGCCTTGATGAACACCAGGCTGGTTTATTACACCCGGGATATGAAGGTGCGGGAGATAGTAAAAAAATTGCGCGTGCACAAGCAAACAGGGTTCAGGGCGCTGTTTATCACGGACGCCGAGAACATCTTAACAGGCATGGTTGAGTTGCAAGACCTGCTGCTGGTCGGGAAAGAGCGGCGTCTGGGTGATATGACACAACCTGTCAAAGCGGTGGCGCAGGCGACGACCACGCGTGAAGAGTTGGTGGAACTCTTCGACAAATACCGTTTGACGGAATTGCCGGTAGTGGATGCCAACGGCGGTCTGCTGGGGATAATCCAACATCACGTCCTGCTGGATGTTGCCGTGGAAGAGGCTGTAGTCGATATGCAGACCATGGTAGGTGTCAGCAAGGACGAGCAGGCCTTGTCAAACGCATCTTTCGCAATCAAAAAACGTCTGCCGTGGTTACAGGTGAACCTGGCCACGGCTTTCCTGGCCGCGGCCGTAGTCGGCGTATTTGAACAGACCATCGCCCAGGTCACGGTGCTGGCTGTATTATTGCCGGTGGTGGCCGGACAATCCGGCAATGCCGGCGCCCAGGCGCTGGCGGTGACAATACGTGGTCTGGCCTTGCGGGAAGTCTGGCCGCGGCACTGGCTGAGACTGGTCTTCAAGGAATTCAACGTAGGTTTATGGAACGGTATTGCCGTGGCGCTGACGACCGCGCTGGGTGTGTATATCTGGAGTCAGTCGCTGGGCCTGTGCCTGATCATCTGCCTGTCCATGGTTGCATCCATGATCATCGCCTCAGTGTCCGGTGCGCTGATTCCCGTCCTGCTCATTAAAGCCGGTCAGGACCCGGCCACTTCGTCATCCATTTTTTTAACGACCGTCACCGACGTGATGGGTTTTTTAAGCTTCCTGGGTATTGCAACGCTGCTGATGGGGATGATTTGAGAGCGGCATTGAAGTATGTAACCCCAAAACATTTATGCGCATAATCTATATTATGTTAAATAGGCTGCGCCTGTTTAACATAATATATTTCTCGGGGATTTCTCGGGGATTGGGGCTTGAGGGTTGGTAGTTGGGGTCATCATATACTTCTCGGGGATTGGGGCTTGAGGGTTGGTTGAGTGTGCCCTCTTTCCCGAAGGGACGCATCATTTCACGGTGGTCGCAAATTCGTTTATACTTGCCGCCAATACCAAACTCACACTGCCTCGCGATTATTCATGCCTAAATCACTTACATCCTTTCTTGAACAGGAAGCTGGCTTGCCCGGGGAATTAACCAGGGTTTCCCGGGCGGTTGATCCTGATGCGTTTGAGGTAACGGCGATACTGGAGCATCTGGATCGGCGTGGGGATACGTCTGCTGTACTGTTTGAAAATCCGAAAAACCTGCTTGGTGAGCCTGCGGGGATGAGGCTGGTTTCCAACGTTTTTGCTACCAGAGAGCGTATTGCCAGGGCGATAGATCATCCTCCTGAGGAGAGTTTTTTGCCACTTAGCCTGGAGATGGCGCGGCGCGATAATTCATCCATTGCCCCGGTTGTATGCAGTGATACGCCGCCTGTACAAGAGCAAGTGATGATTGGCGCTGAGGCTGATGTGCGCAAACTGCCCATCGTCCGCCATTACGAGAAAGACTTAGGGCCGGTGTTGACCATGGTGGTGGCAATTAAAGACCCTGATGAAGGGTTTTATGAGCTTTCCTTTGCCAAGACCTTCTATAAAGGCAGTCCGGTGCGTATGGGGGCCTCCATGCACTCCCTGCACCTGGCGCGGGTGCTGGCTCGCTATAAGGAACTGGGGCGCCCTGCCCCGGTGATGAATATCCTAGCGCACCACCCTGCTTTTAACTTAGGTGTGCTTGCCGCGACACCGTTTGGTAATGATGATTACGCCACCATTGGCGGTTTTATGGGAGAACCGTTGCGGCTGGCGCCTTCGGTGACCTGTGGCGAGGACTTCCTGGTGCCGGCTGATGCGGAGATTATCATTGAGGGTGAAGTGCCGCCGGATGAGTTCGAGGTGGTCGATCCCTTTGGTGAAGTCACTCTTTTTTATCAGGCGCAATGTATCCGGCAGGCGTTTAACGTGAAAGCCATTACCATGCGCAAGCATCCTGTCATGCAAGACATATTTTCCGGCCATCAGGGCCATTGGAACCTGAGTGCTATCCCCAAAGAAGGTAGCATTTTCAATACTTTGCAGCGACGTTTTGGCAATATAGTTGGGGTACACATGCCCCACTCCCTGTGTTCGCGCCTGGGCTGTTACGTAGCGATTAAAAACAGGCGACCGGGGATGACCAAGCAGGTAGGCCATGCCACCCTGCTGGAATCGCCGTTCTTCCACTATATTGTGGTTGTGGATGAAGATATTGACGTGTTCAACGAAAAAATGGTGTTGTGGGCTCTGGCCAGCTATACCAACCCTTCACAGGATGTTGACCTGGTGAAAAATTCGTGGACCTTGTTCAATACCGCAGCAGGTTTTCAGAAAGTGGTGATCGACGCCACCAAGCCTACTCATTATCCCTTCCCGGAACGCTTCAAGATACCCGATGCAGCCATGGCGGCCATTAAGCTGGAGGACTGGATCGATGCATAGGCTATTCTGGGTAGAATGCCCCAAATGCGGCGCGCGCTGGTATGCTGAATGGGAGTTAAGACACTCCGACGTTATGCTGGAATGCTTTGCCTGTGACCACAAATTCCGGGCGGATGAGGCTGAATGGCTGGATGAACGACCGGCCCCGCCCGGGTAATGGGCTGCTCTGGCAGCGCCGGGATAGTAAATCAGGGCAAGATCATACTTTCATTCCATTGGTAGCAGTTTCCGTTCGTCGCTCGTAGCTACCCGCCTAAATGCCAGGGAACGGCCTTGATATCTGGTATTAGCGCTTGTGGCCGATCCACGTTACAGGCCAGCGCGCCTCGGGTGTGCGGCCCGGCAAGTTCACGCCAGCGCTTGATGCCGGCGCCATGTCGGGCCGTTGGGGTTGCCGTTGCCTTGACCTCCAAGCCATACAGGTTGCCATCGCGTTCGATGATCAGATCCACTTCCTTGCCGGGGCCGGATTGCCAGTAATAGACATGTGGTTGTTCGCCCTGTTGACGGAAGAATTTCAGCCACTCCGTCACCACCGCAGTTTCAATCAGTGGGCCCAGGCTCGGTCCCTGCAGAACCGCGTCCCGGGAGTGCAATCCAAGCAGGAAGGTTGCCAGGCCGGGGTCCAGCAAGTACAGCTTCGGGCTTTTGCGGATACGCTTGCCGTAATTCTTGTAATAGGGCTGCAACAAGTAGATGAGTTGACTGGCTTCCAGTACCGCTAGCCAGCGCTTCACCGTCGGGGCGCTGATGCTTATCTCGTCGGCAAGATCCGCCATATTTAACAGGCTGCCGGTACGTGCTGCAACCAGCATGAGAAACCTGGAGAAGGCGCTTAGGTCGTTGACCTGAGTTAAATCCCGGACATCGCGCTCAAGATATGTTTGCACATAGCTGGAAAACCAGAGCCGACGGTCTATCTGTTTATTCAGGCAGGGTTCCGGGAAGCCGCCATGCAATAGCCATTCGGCAAGATTGACCGTTTGCCCTGCGGCGCTGCCGACCGGTCGGGCTACCGGCATGAATACCTGTTCGAGCATAGCCTCGGGCGTCTTTTGCTCCTGTTGCAACCGTTCCCTGACAGACAACGGGTCCATATTCAAAACAGCCACGCGGCCGGCCAACGTCTGGCTGACTCCCTGCATCAGCGAAAAGTTTTGTGAACCCGTCAGCAGCCACCAGCCGGGCTTGCGTTCAGGTTCTATCAATTCCTTGATGTAATGCAGGAGTTCAGGCGCGTATTGAATTTCATCGAGGATCACCGGTCCGGTGTATTGCGCGAAAAAACCGACCGGGTCTGCCTGAGCGCGGTTGCGTATGTCAGGCCGCTCCAGTGAAATATATTCGTGAGACGCGCCAAACTCCGTGCGTAACAGGGTCGTCTTGCCGGTTTGTCTTGCGCCTGTTATCAACACTACGGGAAAAGACCTCATTGCCCGTTTGATGGCGCCGGTCAGGTAACGCTGAATATACATTGTGCAATTATAATATGGGATATTAGATCTGCAAGAATTATGTCCTTATCTCCCTTGCGCGTCAAGTGCTGTCATTAGAGCCAAATCCGGCAAGCTCACCACCGTTCTATAATATCGCATGGGCGTCTCTGACTTGCAGAGGCGCCCGCCAATTATCCCCCTGGAATAAGGCGTTTTTTCTGCGCAAACAACCCCGGCAGCAGCAGTGCGGCGCTGGCGAGAAACAGCAATGTTGCTACGGTGTAGATGTGGTCATAACTGCCGGCGCCGAGGAGGGTAGCGGCGATGAAGGGGCCAATGGCGTAGCCTGCGGTCTGCAGGCAGATGCCGTAGAGCACCACCCTGCCCTGGGGGTCGAATGAGGCCATTGTCGCCAGCAGGTAGGGCATGCTCACGTTCCACAGGAAATTGAACAGGCACACGCCCAGGGCGAAGTGGAACAAGGCAATCTCGCCCACCAGCAGGTAGATACCCAGGGCGGTGCCGATAATGCTCACCTGCACGGGAATGATGCGCCCGATGCGCAACTGCAGGACTACCGCAACGAAAGCGCCGCCAATACCCAGGAACTGGGAGACAGTCAGCACATTGGCCACGGTCTGCTCGCCGATACCGACTTCCAGACCGAGCAGGAACAGGTAGGCCCAGACGATGCCGATGGAGATGTTATAGACCAGGATGGCAACCAGGGATAACCCCTTCAAGCGCCAGGAATAATCGCCGGTAGGCGCCGTCGGCGCGTGCGGACGCTGAGACCCCGAACGCGGCAGGTGGCGAATGCAGAACAACCCCGAAATATTGAACAAGGCGAAGAAAATCAGCACCCCGTTCATGCCGATGCCGGCAAAGGCGCTGGGCATCACCAGAATGCCCAGCGCGCCGTAGATCAACACCCAGGTGATGAGGTAACCGAAATTCCGGTCGGATTGCCTGGTCAAGCCCATCATGGCAAAGGTCAGCGACATCAGGCCGCCGGAACCGATGCCGGAGATAAAGCGCACCAGCGCCAGCGACTCGAAATCCGTCAGCGACAGAGACAGCAGGTTGCCCGCGGCGGCCACGATCAGGCACAGCGCAGTCAGCTTGCGCCAGTCACAGCGCTCCGCGATAAAGATGAGCAGAAAGGTGATGAGGGCAATGCCGAACATCTCCGCCGAAGCGATATAGCCCGCCTGTTCTTCGCTCAAAGCCAGATATTCAACCAGGCCTTGCACATACCCCGGTTGCAGCACGAAGACACAGGCGGCGACTACGGCGATATAGACAACCGCCACGATCGAACTGCGCGCATTCACATCCGACGGCACAGTACTGCTCCCCAACAGCCATTGCATCGCTTGCCCTCCTTATGGCAGCCTTAGCAGGTCAGACATTGTCCAGCACCTGCAGCAGGATGTCGACGGCCTTGTTCAGGTAGTCCCGGGTGATAGTCAACGAGGGCATCAACCGCAGCACGTTACCGTTACGACCGCAGGGCACCATGATGACGCCGTTTGCTAACAGCCCCATCACCACCTTCATCATGGTCTCCTGATCTGCGGGTTCCCGGGTCTCCCGGTCCATGACCAGTTCGATGCCGATCATCAGCCCGCGGCCGCGCACCTCGCCGATAATGGGCAGATTTTTGCTTGCGACCTGCAATTTTTCCAGCGCTTCCCGGCCCACCTGCGCCGCCCTTGCCACCAGTTCACCCTCCTGGATGATATCGATATTGGTCAGGGTGACCGCAGCGGATAGCGCATTGGCGGCAAAGGTCTGGGGTTGCGACATGTCGTCAAGCTGTTGCGCCAGCTCTTTGCGCATGATTACCCCGGCCATGGGCAGGTCGCCGCCCATACCCTTGCCAAACGTGATCATATCCGGCTCTACCCCGGCGTGTTCAATGGCCCACATCTTGCCGGTGCGACCGGCGCCGGCCTGCACTTCATCCGCGACAAACAGGGCGCCGTGTTGTTCACAGGCGGCCTTTACCTTCAGGAAAAACTCAGGCGCCGGTGGCACATAACCCCCTTCACCCTGTACCGGCTCCACAATGACAGCCGCCACATCGTCCGCGGCGGTATAGGGCGTGTTCAACAGGTAGTCCACGTAATCGCCGCAGATTTCCTCGCAGGACTTGTCTCCCAATGGCAACGGGAAACGGTAGGCATAAGGATACGGCGCATGGATGACGCCGCCCATGAACGGCCCGTAGCCCCGGCGGTACTGATCACCGGTAGTGATTGCGTTGGAAGCGCCCCAGACGCCGTGGTAAGCGCCATGGAAAGCCACAATCTGGTTGCGCCCGGTCACCCGGCGCGCAAACTTAATGGCGCTTTCCAACGCCCCGCTGCCGCTCTGGGCGAAGTAGCTGATACAGTTGTCACGCAGCCCCGGTGGCGCGATGGCAGCGAGCTTCCGGGCTAACTCTGCGCGCCGGGTATTGCTGATGTCTGAGGCGTGCATCAGTTTCTGTGACTGGCGCGCAATGGTTTCGAGCACCCGCGGGTGAGAACGCCCGACGCTACTGACCCCAACCCCGGCAGATACGTCAATATACAGGTTCTCATCCGGGTCCTTAACCGTCACGCCCCTGCCCTCATCGAACACCAGCGGAAAACCACCCCCGCCACGGGTCATGGATTCAAATTCCGGCGCCTCGGCCAGCAATTCAGTGCCTTTGGGTCCAGGCACGCCCTCAGTAATTATCCGCGGCGCATCGGCAAAAGAAAGCTCTGCCAGTTCCTGCTCCGAGATCATGGTGGTCTCCTATGGTGTCAAATCTGTCCCTGAAAATCAGAGCCGCCACAACGGGCCTTACTCCGGGTTATCCAGGTCGGGTAGTTACATCAACAAAGGTGCCTCTAAATCAACAAAGGCGCCTCTAAAAATTAGACACTCCCGTGACTGTGAGGTCTATCATACAGGCTTTTTTAGCATTTAAGGTCGATTTTAGGGGTCTGTTCCGGACTTTCGAGGTCTATTTTAGGGGTCTGTTTTATCTCTGACCTCGTTACTCTGCTCCAGACATCCAGCGCCAGAGTACCTTGGCAGTCAGGAACGCCGGGATGGTGCCGATAAGTCTGGTGCGTTCAATGTTCGCGATCTTACACCCAGTTTTCGACTCGTAAGCCGGGGACTCGTTTGAATTCATTAACGTTGTTGGTAATAATGAGCAGACCGGTGGCACGGGCATGACCGGCAATCATCTGGTCATAGGGTCCGATTGGTGTCCCGACCCGCATCAATTCTGCTCGGATTTGTCCGAAGTGTATAGCGGCTGTTTCGTTGAATGGAAGCACTTCGAGGCGGGCAGTCATGCTTTCTATGTCTTGCAAATTACGTTCAGGTTGAGTTGACTTCTCGGCGCCATAAATCAGTTCGCCGAGTGTAACCGCAGAAATTGCCATCTGTCCTGAATGACGTTTGAACATCTTCCTGACGTTGAGTGGCCGATTTTTAATGACGTATATTACGATGTTGGTATCCAACATGTATTTGAGCACTACAATGCCTCCCGCGCCTGGGCTTCCGGCTGCTCCCGTTCTACCATGAAATCATCTGAAACACCCGGCCCGTCAAACCAGGTATCCCAGCTTTCCCCCGCCGGCGTGATCAAACGTGAGTTGCCTAATTTAACAATGTCCACCTTCTTTACAGAATCAGGCAATGCAACCGGCTTGGGAATACGCACCGCTTGGCTCTTATTGCTCTTGAATACAGTGGATTGTGCCATGAAAAGTCTCATTTACCATTCTGAAAGGCACCCCTAAAAATTAGAGGCCGCCTGGAAAGAATTATAGTGTGGATATGGGATATGTCAAGAGTATATCCCAGCTACGATATGCCCTCTGATTGAAATCTCATCCCGGCGCTTGCCGTCTGCCGGTTTCTGATAAAATCGATACTTTATTTCACGATAGATTACGTTGTCATGCTACTTGGTATCGCTGGTTTTTGTTTGTTGTTGATTCTGATACTTGGTCCGAATCTGTGGACCAGGTATGTTTTTAAGCATTATGACACGACGCTGGACGAGTTGCCTGGGACCGGTGGTGAACTTGCTCAACACCTGGTTTCCAGGCTGAAATTGGATGGCTGCAAGGTCGAGGCGTTGGAAAGCGGCGGGGACCACTACGACCCGGAAAGCAAGGCCGTGCGCCTGTCTCCCGACGTCTATGAGCGAAAATCCTTAACTTCAGTGGTTATCGCCGCGCATGAAGTTGGTCACGCGCTGCAACATCACCAGGGCTTCAAGCCGCTGTACCTGCGCTGGAAGCTCGCCGGATATATTGCGCGGGCAGAAAAGATGGCATCGATTATCCTGGTCAGCTTCCCGTTTGTGGCCATACTTATAAAATCACCCTTAATCGGCGCCTTGATGCTGGGTTCCGGCATCCTCATCCTGGTCTTGCCGATTATCTTTCACCTGGTGACGCTGCCGGTCGAGTGGGACGCCAGCTTCAACCGCGCCCTGCCCTTGCTCTTTGATGGCGGCTACCTGCCGCAGAGCGCCGAACCCAGCGCCCGGCGGATACTTACCGCCGCGGCGCTGACCTATGTTGCCGCGTCACTGTCGAGTTTGCTCAATTTCTACCGCTGGATCGCGTTTCTGCGCCGCTAGTTTGCTCAGCGGGTTGCGACCACAGCTGTTGTCACACAGTCGCCTTGATAATTTCTATACCGGAACGGGCATTGATATAGCAAGCTGCTGCCTGCAGAACCGGCCTTTTACATACTCCGCCGATACTGCCCGCCCGTGGCAAAGAACGCGTCGGTCAGTTGCCCTAAGGAACAGTAGCGGGCGGCGTCCATGAGTTCGGTAAAGACATTTTCGTTATTGATGACTGCGTTACGGACACGTTGCAGCGCACGCTCTGCTGCAGCCTGATTGCTGCGCTCAAACTCTCTCAGCCGTTTTAGCTGGCTCTGTTTTTCTGCATCGGTGGAGCGGCTCAGTGGCGTTGAGGCATGTTCTTCTTCCGCCGGGTTGAGAAAGGTGTTGACGCCGATGACGGGGTAGCTGCCATCGTGTTTTTTGTGTTCGTAATACAGTGATTCATCTTGTATCTTACCGCGCTGGTAGCCGGTTTCCATGGCGCCCAGGACGCCGCCCCGTTCCGAGATACGCTCAAATTCCTGTAACACCGCCTCCTCTACTAGGTCGGTGAGTTCCTCGATAATGAAGGAACCCTGGTTGGAGTTCTCGTTCATGGCCAGTCCCCATTCCTTGTTGATGACCAACTGAATGGCCAGGGCGCGCCGCACTGAATCTTCCGTGGGGGTGGTCACGGCCTCGTCAAAGGCATTGGTATGCAGGCTGTTGCAGTTATCGTACACGGCAATCAAGGCTTGTAAGGTGGTGCGGATGTCGTTAAACGCCATTTCCCGTGCATGCAGGGAACGTCCGGAGGTCTGGATGTGGTATTTCAGTTTCTGGCTGCGCTCATTGGCGCCATATCTGGCGCGCATGGCGACGGCCCAGATGCGCCGCGCCACCCGACCCAGCACCGTGTATTCCGGGTCCATGCCATTGGAGAAAAAGAACGAAACAGGCTGGCGGCGGTGACAAAACGTAACGCGGAAGGCTGACGACTTGAGGACGTTTTCATGTTCAGTTAGTCAGGTAAATTTGATCAAATCCTGACCATGAATTATAATAGCTTTAACGTAAACGTCAATACCTAATCAGTCCAATTTAACAGTTTACGTAAACAGCTGTAAATTTCATAAATTACCTTAAGGTTATATGCAGACTAAACAAGTTACTAAAGAATTATCAAGGAGTTATAATAGAAAGTTATATTCTATCTCTGACTTGTCACAAGAATTTGATTTGACCACCCGGGCAATCAGATTTTATGAAGACGCCGGTTTATTGACCCCTGTGAGACAGGGGCGCAACCGCTATTACACCCTGCGCGAACGCACGCGCCTGAAACTGATCCTGCACGGCAAACGTCTCGGCTTCACGCTGAACGAGATTGGAGAGATGTTCCGATTGTATGACTCAAAACCAGGCGAACTCGCTCAACTGCGCCACATCATGGATAAAATTAATGAGAAAATGAGCCTGCTGGAACGGCAACTGGAAGATATCCAGATTGTACAACAGGAATTACAGGAATTCAGGCAACAATGCCAGACACAGCTGGAGCAAATGGGGGACTGCTGAGACGGAATACGTGCTTAAAAACGGCCAGCATATCCATAATGCTACACAGGCGCCTCTAATTTTTGCTATGTAAGTTTCACCGCCTGTTTACATCCCTGTCACTGGTCCCTAGCCGGAATGACGAACCGCGGGCTTACATACGGGCGGGCGCATAGTCGCCTGCTCATGAGGGTTTAGAGGCGCCCTGTAGAGGTTCTTGGACGTTACTTACAGTTTCGGCAACAAAATCCCATCGCATCTGACATCGTAGTCGGGTAGATTGATGCTGACACTCAAGTCGTCATTCGGCAAAAAGGTTAAACTCAAGCCATCAAAGTGCGCCGCTTCGTTTTGCTGGGAATCATGATCGTCACCGCCTACAACACTGCCATTTTCAATACGTCTGCTACTAATCGGACCACCCCAGCCTACGATTTTTAAGCGATACCCGAATTGCTCAAGGATCGGAATTGAAGTGAGTTGAAGCTCGTCAGTCTCTTTATCATACAACTGGCAACTGAACCCCGCAAAGCACCGGCCTGATGAGCAGGTCATTTCGAAATGTGGGCTGCGAAGGTTGTAATGAATGTACCCATCGCCGATCGTGCACTGGGATGTGATATCCCCATCCCATCTACCATCCGGCGCGCCCGGCTGCTCGGCCTGAACCTGTACAGAGAACAACCCAAGCACCGCGCACAACGCCACTGAGCAAAACCACATACCTGTCTTGAACATCGCGCACCTCCCCATTTATTAAAGACGGCCGATTGTAGCAGAATTTGCCTTCCGTGTCAAGAGCGAGCGAATCCCCCTAATCCCGCGTTAGAAAGTCCAAGAATGAAAAAAGCCCTGCCTGTATAATGTCTTGTGAGATAAATGACTATCACCCGATGGGTGCTACAGACAAGGCTTATGCATATCTTACCTTATACCATAGCAAAGACCAATGATTTA
>JAPORZ010000215.1 GCA_026709915.1 Gammaproteobacteria bacterium | reverse complement strand
AAGGTGAATCCAGCGGCCCGGGTGCGGGCGCGGCGTTCTGCTGTGCAGGCGTTGTACCAGTGGTTGTTGACCGGACAGCCGATGTCCGGGATCATCGCCGAGTTTGAACAGGAGCGCAAGGAAATAAAAAAAGCCGATGGAGAGTATTTTCGCGACCTGCTGTCCGGCATTGCCGCCAACGCCGACGCCCTCAGCGACGCGCTGGTCCCGTTGCTGGACCGCACGCCGGATGAACTGGACCCGGTGACCCGGGCGGTGCTGCACCTGGGCTTGTATGAACTCCTGCACCAGCCGGAAGTGCCCATGCGGGTGGTGTTGAATGAGGCCGTAGCGCTGGCGCGCATGTTCGGCGCCGAGGATTCCTACAAGTACATCAACGGCGTACTGGACCGCGCCGCGCGGCAACTGCGGCCGCAGGAAAGCGCAGTCGTGTAGTCCCTTGACAGAATTCGACCTCATTGAAAAATACTTTGTCCGGCTCACTCCCGCTGGGCGCGGGGTGGCGCTCGGGGTGGGTGACGACGCCGCGCTGCTGGCCGTTGCGCCGGGTTCCGAACTGGTAGTCACCACCGACACCCTGGTGGCCGGCGTGCATTATTTTGCCGATGCCGACCCGGCCGCGGTCGGTTACAAGGCGCTTGCCGTCAACCTCAGCGACCTGGCCGCCATGGGCGCTGTGCCGCGCTGGTTTACCCTGGCGCTGACCTTATCGGCAACCGAGCTGACACCTGTCTGGCTGGACGGTTTCAGCGCCGGTCTGGCGCAGCTGGCCCGGGAACACGGTATCGCACTGGTGGGCGGCGACCTGTGCCAAGGGCCGCCGGCCATCACCATCGGCGCCCTGGGCGAGTGCCCACAAGGCCAGGCGCGCCGGCGCGCCGGCGCCAGGGCCGGCGATTTGATCTATGTCAGCGGCCCACTGGGCAGCGCCGCCTGGGCGTTGGCACAACTCAAGGCCGGCCTTAACCCCGACCCGGCGTGTCTCGCCCGCCTGCTGCGCCCGGTTCCACGGGTGGCGCTGGGCTGCTCACTACGCAGCATTGCCAGCGCCATGATCGATGTCTCAGACGGCCTGCTGGCCGACTTAGGCCACCTGCTCAACGCCAGCGATGTCGGCGCCCGGCTCGATATCGACACCATCCCATACCACGCAAGCCTGGATCACGATCCGGCGCAAAAATGGCGCCACGTCCTCAGCGGCGGCGATGACTATGAACTCTGCTTCACCGTCCCGCCGGACCGGCAGGAGCAATTAGCAAGTATCGACGATCCGGTATGCCGTATTGGCGAGATCACCCCGGACAAAGGATTGAGCTGCGTCCGTAACAACGGCACAGAATACGTCCCGGACAGAACCGGGTATGTGCACTTCTGAATGGGAAAGCCCGGTTTCTGGAAACAGCTCACAATTATCATGTCATGTCCAGGTTCGGATGAATCGTGTTAGTATATCCGCAGTACAGTTGAGCAGTGACTACACGGAAAAGACCATTGAGCGCAACCAGCAACCAACTCGAAAACCGACTCTGGGGCGCGGCCGACGAGTTACGGGCGAACTCCAGGCTGAAGGCATCGGAATACTCCATCCCGGTGCTGGGGATGATCTTCCTGCGCTACGCGGACGTGAAGTTCGCCGAGGCCGAAAAGCGGATCGGCAAGCAGCGCGGTGGCCATCGCCGCAGTTCGGGCGGCAAGGAGCGGTATCAGGCAATGGGCGTGCTCTATCTGCCCGAAGCGGCGCGCTTCGGCAACCTGCTCAAGCTGCCCGAAGGGGAGAACATCGGCCAAGCGCTCAACGCCGCCATGCGCGCCATCGAGCAAGACAATCCCGACCTCAAGGACGTGCTGCCCAAAACCTACAACCGGCTGGAGAACGCCACCCTGGTGGAACTGCTCAAGCTGATGGGCTCCATCCCCATGGACATCGAGGGTGACGCCTTCGGGAAGATCTACGAGTACTTCCTCGGCAAGTTCGCCATGACCGAAGGGCAGAAGGGCGGCGAGTTCTACACCCCCACCAGCATCGTCAAGCTGATCGTCGAGATCATCGAACCTTTCCACGGTCGCATCTTCGACCCGGCCTGCGGTTCCGGCGGCATGTTCGTGCAGTCCGCCCGCTTCGTGCAGGAGCACAAGAAGAATGCCACCGAGATCAGCGTGTACGGCCAGGAGCGGGTGGCCGAAACCGTGCGCCTGGGCAAGATGAACCTCGCGGTGCATGGCCTCGCCGGGGACATCCGTCAGGGCAACACCTACTACGAGGACCTGCACAACTGCCCCGGCAAGTTCGATTTCGTGATGGCCAATCCGCCCTTCAACGTGGACCGGGTGGACAAGGAGCGCCTCAAGGACGACCGGCGCTTTCTCTTCGGCATGCCCCGCGTGGACAACGCCAACTACCTGTGGATTCAGAACTTCTACAGCGCTTTGGACGCCAACGGCCGGGCCGGATTCGTCATGGCCAACTCGGCCTCCGACGCTCGCGCCTCGGAGCTGGAAATCCGCAAACGGCTCATCGAGGCCAAAGCGGTTGATGTGATGGTCGCCGTCGGCTCCAACTTTTTCTACACCGTCACGCTGCCCTGCACCCTCTGGTTCCTGGACCGGGGCAAGCGTGGCACCGGGCGCGAGGATGCCGTGCTGTTCATCGATGCCCGCAACATCTACCGCCAGCTTGACCGCGCCCACCGCGACTTCGAGCCGCGGCAGATCGAGTTTCTCGCCAA
>JAPORZ010000024.1 GCA_026709915.1 Gammaproteobacteria bacterium | reverse complement strand
TCTTGCCGTAGCTGTATAGCTGATACATATCGGCTTGACTGATACCGCGTTTGATCGCGTCGTCGTTTTTTTCCTTGATGCGTTTCCACTTGGCATCCAGGATATAGATTACTTTGCCGTCACGCATCAGACTGATATCCGGCTTCATCTGAAACGCACCTTTTCCATCTTTTCCATCGATACGGGCCAAGTATTCTCGCGGTCCTTGCGCCTTCACACTGAACTGGTCCTGGTGTCTCCTGAAGTTATAGGTGACAAAGTCTTCAAAAATTTCTTCCATAGGGAACAGCAGGGATTGATTTACATGTTTGCCTTGAAAGGTAGCCAACCCGTGTCCGAACAGAAATAGACCCACCCACTGCATCACCGGGTTGTAATGCTGCATGGACCGGTCGATGCGGTGTTTGTCCCAATCGGCCTGCCATTGTTGTTTTTGTGTGGATAACGGGATTTCATCGAAACAGAGCCTGAGTTGGTACAGCAGCTGTTGGTTTTCAGGTTGTCGTACTACGGGCATCAACGTGTGGATGGCGCTGCGTATCAGCCGATTGGCCGGTCGGTCTGCACTGAATTCATCGTATTTCACATAGAACCGCGCCTGATTGGCGAGATTCACGCGCAGGTGTTGCGGGAACAGCAGGCGGCCTTTGAGACAGGCCAAGTTATCTTCGACTGCGTGATAATGCCTTGCCAGACCACGTTGGGGCACTATAGATGGTTCCCTCAAGGACAATGCGAATGTTGTTCGCGTAACAGGTCCCATAGTCCTCGCGGCGTGACGACCCGAAGGTGCGCTCCGTGGAGCGCGTCGAGCAGGTCTTTGTCTCCGGTAACCAGTATGTCCGCCGCTCCGTCCAGGGCAGCGGCCGCAACCCATTGATCGTCAGGGTCGCGCTCGGGCCACGCAGCCGGGGCGATAGGCACAACCACTTCCGCATACTCACTGACGAACGCAATAACCTCTTTCACCTGGCGAGTCGGCATTCGAAGTTTGTCCTCGAGCACTCGCCCGAGTTCCGTGAGAACCGTCTTGCCGACGATAAGCTGGTGTTCGGCCAGTACGATTTGGACTACGTCCCGGCAAAGGCCACGGGTGGTGAAGGCGGCTACCAAGACGTTGGTATCCAGCAGTATCCTCATAGATAGCGGTAGCAGAGACGCCTTTGATTCCGGGTCTCATTTATCTCCGGAGAAACCGTCACTGGAGTTTTTCAGGACACCTCTGCAAAGACATCTTCGTCAGTCAGCCAGCCCCGGGCTTCAGCATAAGGCGCCAGACGTTGTATGAGCTCACTGAAACGCTCAAGTGCGAGTTGTCGTCTCAGCGCTTCGCGCGCAAACTCACTCTTGCGTCTGCCCGTACGCGCCACGAGTTGACGTAACTCAGAGTCAAGTTTATCGTCGATTCGAATAGTCAAAGTCGTCATGTAAGACAATGTATCACAAAACGCTATGCCGGTCAAAGAACCAGAAATGCGATTTTACCGCGGCTGAATTCCGATGACAGTTTGATCCCAAACTGGAATCGTCTGTACTATACCCCCGTGAGAATAATCGCAAAAAGGACATTAGGGCACCATCTAAAAATTAGAGGTGCCCGTGCAGCATAAGGACATGCTGCCATTTTTAAGCACGTAAGTGCTTGAAGCGGAGACTTATGATGGATATTCAACCCATAAGAAATGAACAGGACTACGATCAGGCTCTTGCAGAAATTGAAGGACTTTGGGGCGCCGAAGAAGGCACAAGAGCGGGTGACAAACTGGATGTCCTGCTGGTGCTCGTTGAAGATTATGAAGACAAGCACCATCGGCTATCACCGCCTGACCCCGTAGAAGCCATTAAATTCAGGATGGAGCAGATGAACCTGACAAGAAAGGACCTGGAACCTTGTATCGGCAGCCGTGGCAGGGTTTCAGAAATCCTGAATCACCGCCGGGAATTATCTTTGAATATGATTCGAAACCTGCATTCCAAGCTGTCCATTCCGCTGGATAGCCTTATTGGTGGGGGTTCCCCGACACATTTTTAAGGACTGAGCGCTTTTATAGTCTGTCTTTAGCGTCTTGAATCCGTTTTGCCGTCAAGCAGATCTCTCAAAGCCCTAACACTATCTTCCGGTTCCTGTACGTCAAAGGGGAAACAATACAGGCTCAATTCGTCGTCAAAGCGATAATAAATATGTTCTTCCTCTTTGAAGTTGTCCGTGCGTGGGTAAATCAGGGCGACTTTTTTACAGCCATCATATTTTTTGCCATAGCTGAATAACTGGTACATATCTGCCTGACTGATTCCGCGCTTGGGGTCGTCGGTCCGTGCGTCAATGCGCTTCCATTTTGTATCAAGTATGTAAACCACGTTGTTGCCAGATTCCGTAAGGCTGATATCCGGCTTCATCCGAAACGCATCATCTTTTCCGTTGAGTTGAGCCAAGGCTCTCTGCGGTCCTTGCGCCTTCACACTGAACTGGTCCTGGTGTTTCCTGAAGTGATAAGTGACAAAGTCTTCAAAAATTTCTTCCATGGGGAACAGCAGGGATTGATTTACATGTTTGCCTTGAAAGGTGGTTAAGCCGTGTCCAAACAGGAACAAGCCTACCCACTGCATCACCGGGTTGTAATGCTGCATGGAACGGTCGATGCGGTGTTTGTCCCAATCGGCCTGCCATTGTTGTTTTTGTGTGGATAACGGGATTTCATCGAAACAGAGCCTGAGTTGGTACAGCAGCTGTTGGTTTTCAGGTTGTC
>JAPORZ010000168.1 GCA_026709915.1 Gammaproteobacteria bacterium | reverse complement strand
CGGCTTTTCCAGAAAATAATCAACCTTGCGGTGTCCAGCGACCGTTTCGGCCAGAGCCCGTCCGGTCGAAGGCTTCTTAGCCATTTCCGGTTTGGGAACTTCCACAATACCTGCGATGTGGAAGTTCACAATTTCGACACCCGTGTTACTGTGACGAAATGAATACTCATGTTCATGGGCGGCATGGAAGCGCTCAACAGCCTCTGCAAACCCATGCACAGAGCCGATGTCGCGCGGCAACTCAATTTTTACGGTGTGCTCCTGACCGACATACCGAAAATCACCAAACTTCCTGATGGTTACACTGCTACCGTCGATAGCATCGGCTGCGTAATACGCTCTTACGTCGTCTGCCATCTCTTCATAGATCCCGGCAATGGCAGCCAGATACTCAGGTGAGAACGTCAGAACATGGGTGCGTATGCTATCTCTGCGTAAGTCCGTCATTAACATGCCCCATGCTGAGAAGACCGAAGCGCCGGCCGGGATGATGACTTTGCTGATGCCCAGAGCCTCCGCCAAATCAACGGCATGCATTGCACCGCCGCCGCCAAACGCCACCAGTGTGAAGTCACGAGGATCATAACCTTTGTTTACGGAAATCAGCTTGAGGGCATTTTCCATGTTACCGTTGGCAATGCGGATAACGCCGCGCGCCGTTGCTTCTGCCGTCTCACCGAGTTGCTCTCCCAACTTGTTAAATGCCGCATAGGTCGCCTCGAGGTCCGGCGCTACGGCTCCCCCCATGAATAACCCGGCGCCGATCCTGCCGGTAAGCAAATGGGCATCCGTCGTTGTCGGCGCAGAACCACCCCGACCATAGGAGACCGGACCCGGCATTGCACCCGCTGAAACCGGGCCGACATGCAATTTGCCGCCGTCATCAATCCACGCTATCGAACCGCCGCCATTGCCGATCTCAACGAGCTCGATAACCGGCGTGTTAATTGGATAACCGGGGTTGGTGCGCGTGCATTCGATACGATACTGGGTAGTCACTTTCGCCGCGTAATTCTCAATTAAGGCGCACTTTGCCGTTGTCCCCCCGACATCAAGCGCAATCAGGTTCGGCTCTTCCAGGTGCTTACCTAAAACAATCGCCCCCAGAACGCCGCTCGCTGGCCCGGACTCCACCATGGTGATCGGATTGTCGATGGCAGCCGCAACGGTGGAGACACCGCCATTGGACTGCATGATGTAAGGTTTTGAAGCCGAACCGATCTGTTCGAGGCGGTCGCCTAAGCGCTCCAGATAGCGCTTTGCTACCGGATGCACGTAAGCCGATAATACGGTGGTGCTGGTTCGCTCATATTCACGCCATTCACGATTGATCTCATGGGACGCCAGGATCGATAGATCCGGCCACAGTTTGCGGATCTCCGCGGTGACTGCACGTTCGTGTTCCGGGTTGACGTAAGAGTGCAGCAGGCAGATAGCCACGGCCTCGACTTCATTCTGTTTCATGTCGTCCACGATTGCAGACACAGCGGAGAAATCAACCGGGGTAAGTGTTGCGCCGTAGGGGTCCTTGCGCTCGGTCAGCTCGTAACGGAGGTACCTTGGCACATAAGGCTTCGGTTTTTCAAAGAGAAAATTGAACAGATCCGGCCTGTTTCCCCGAGCAATCTCCAGCACGTCGCGAAAACCACGAGTTGTAATCAGCGCCGTCTTGCACCCACGCCGGGATAACAGCGCATTGATAACTACCGTCGTGCCATGGGCAAAAAAATCGAAATCCTTGGGGTCAGCCCCTACCCGAGCAATCGCATCGAGCACACCTTGTTCGAAATTCGGCGGCGTCGTGTCGGTCTTTGCAACAGTGATAACGTTACCGCGCAGACATACCACATCGGTAAACGTCCCACCTACATCGGTTGCCACGCGCACGATACTATCTCTCCTTGCCAGGCGCTGGAAAAAGGCGAGGCGCAAGCATCTTCAGGCTCAGAAATTGACCCGCAGGTCCACGCGCCAGACGCGCGGCACACCGGCGTGGGCGAAACCGGCGACCACAAACTCGGAATTGTAAATCTCGTCCGTTGCGTTATCCAGCGAAGCTGTCAGGGACCAATCACCCCCCAGGCCCTCAATACCGGCACGCAGATTCAGGAGGTTCAGCGCCGCACGCGCCGTTGAGTTCTGCGGGTCCCAGAACTGTCGCCCCCTGCGCTCATAATCGACGCGCCCGAACAAGCCGACATTTTCCGTAACCGGCAGCCGGTACTGAATACCGGCATTTACGGTACTATTGGCAACGTATGGACCTTTGTTGCCGACCGCTGCAGGATCGACAGCATATTCCTTAACCTCGCTGTCTGCTATGCCGATGCCGAGGTAGGCGTCGAGCCCGGCGGACAGACTCGCGGCAAGTTCCAGCTCACCGCCGAGCACTTCGACTTCATCGATTGGCACCAGCACTTGGGCGCTGACCGCCGGGATAAACACGAAAAAGGGCGCATTTTCAATCTCGGTTCTGTAAACAGACCCGTTGAGGGTCAAGCGGTTGCCGAACCATGCAGTCTTAATGCCTGCTTCGAATGTCGATGTTTCCTCCTGAGACAGTAAATCCGACACCCCTGAAACGCCGGCTGCTGCCGCAACAGCGCCAACTCCATTCTGGTTGAATTGACCGCTCCTGAAGCCTGTTCCCCATGACGCATAAAGGTTCACGTCTGCGGTCACCAGATAACGCAGGCTGACCTTTGGCTGAAACAGATCGAACTTCGCCTTGTTTATCGCGCCCGGTGAGCCGATTGGCCCGGTGACGACGCCATCTGCATAGCTGCCCTGGCGCGAGTCCACCTGCTGCTCACGCTTATCTTTGTCGTAACGGCCTGCGAAAGCGATCTCAAAGGCCTCGGTCAGGTCATAAGCGACATTAAAAAACAGCGCCCACGCAGTATTGTCATTAGCGTCGGCAATGAAACTGGAAAGGGGATTAGAGGGGTCTGTTAAAGGGGTCCGGTACCTTCTGACAATGCCCTGCCCGAGATCCTGCATCACCGATGAGTTTGCAAACCTGTCGGTTATCAGGAAATACGCCCCTGCCATCCAACGCAACGGCTGGTCGTCTGGCGACGTGAGGCGGACTTCCTGGCTGAATGTCTCTATATCAAAGAACTGGGATTGTGTGCCATCCCAACCGGCCGCAACGGTATTCAAGGTCGTTGACCCGGAATAAGGCGCCTGATCACTGGCAAGACTTTCTTCAATCCGGTCATAAGCTGACACCAGCCGCAAGGTGGCAAAATCCAAATCGGCGTTAATCCGTAGCGAGACCTGAGTAATGTCCCGCTCATCAACACTCCGATTATTGGCGAAGAAATCGCGCGCAACCGCATCGGCATC
Source organism: Gammaproteobacteria bacterium (assembly GCA_026709915.1). Lineage (GTDB taxonomy): Bacteria > Pseudomonadota > Gammaproteobacteria > Eutrophobiales > Eutrophobiaceae > JAAXHV01. Next base: position 21,414 of record JAPORZ010000168.1, on the reverse strand, counting down.
ATTGCGCAAAAAATCAAAAGCGGTGTTCAAACCCGTCACCGGATCATAGGTTGCGGGCTGGTAGCTGAAATTGACGGCATGGCCGTCGGTGCGGGTGATAGAAACTCGTAAATCTGCCGATACCTGCTCGCTTACACGGTAATTCAGGTGGCCGCGCAGCGTAATATCTTCCAGAAAATCCACCGTTTCGTTACGCGTTAAATTGTCGAGATATCCCTTCCTGTCAAGGTATCGTGTCGATAGACGAAACAGCAGCCGGTCTTCTATCAAGGGACCTGAAACAGAGCCTTCAAACTGATATTCATCACCCTCACCGTAAGTTCCCTGGACATAGCCCTCAAAATCATTGGTCGGCGCTCCGGTATTGATGATAATGGCGCCACCCGTTGCATTGCGCCCGTAAAGAGCGCCCTGCGGCCCGCGTAAAACCTCGACACTGTCCAGGTCAAACAGCGGTTGATCAAATGCTCTGCCGTTGACCTGCAGCACGCCATCCACAACAACTGCAACCGGAGGCTCGCCATTGCGCGTCTGGGAAACACCGCGAATAGTAATGAAGTTCGTTCCTGCGTCTGTTGAGTTTGCAAACGTAACGCCCGGCGTCAGCGCCAGGAAATCGTCAACCTGGTCGATGCGCGCATCCTCGATAGTCTGTGCCGTAAACACGGTTTCAGACAGTGGAATTTCCTGAATATTCTCCTCCCGTCCGCGCCCGATAACAACGATTTCCTCCAGCATGGCGGCATTGTTTCCCCGCGTCGCGTCATCCTGCGCGAATGCAGCAAAGGAAGTAAGCCCGACAACAAACAAAGCGCTTGTAAGGGCGCCCAAACTACCCCTCACGGATATAGCCTTGTACATGAAACACCTCCCAATATTCTCGAATCTCACACAAGGGCGCGCCTGATTTTCACAGGCGCCTACAAACTGTAGGTCACTACAGACTGAGAGATCAATCGGTTTTATGGGTGGATTTCGCGGTTTTTTTAACGGGGTGAGGCAGGGACAAATCCTACCCAAAATGATGGGGGCAGATATAAGGCCACCTCTAAAAATGCCTTCCATGGCATTTTTAGAGGTGGCCTGGAAGATCAGTCAATCAGCCCATACTCTCGAGCCTTCACAACAGCTTGCGCGCGACGGTGTACCGATAACTTGGTGAAAATATTTCTGACATGAAACTTGACAGTGTTATCCGTCAGTTCAACCACCCGGGCAATTTCCTTATTTGAAAACCCTCGCGCCAGCTGCTCCATTATGTCTTGTTCGCGCCGACTGAGATTGATTTTGGGTCTCACCGGTTGCAGCACATCGAGTTTCTTCAGAGTTTCAATGATAAACCCATATACGAGTTGTTCGGTATCAACCGAGCGCAAATCGCTTCTGAGTTCTCTGAGCAGGTCCCGCAATCGCCCATCTACCATGAACGGACCAAAAACCCGGTTCGGATTAGCAATACTGATGGCCTTCAGCAACTCAACTTTACCTTGCTCGGTATCACCGACGTTGCTCCTGTAGAGCGCCCGCGCGACTCGCAGCCGGACACTATGCAAGGCCGCCCCCATTGCATCCGCATGGGCAATAGCATCCTCCAAATGCACCTCGATATCCGGCGCAACAGGACGCGCGCCGGTGGCAACTGCGGCAACACTCAAAAAATAACCCTGCCAGGATCGGGCTTGCTTACCCGGAGAATTTTCTTGCATCCACTTTGTTACTTTTTCACCGAGTAACAGGCCGTTATATTCATCTCGCAGGGCCCATGCGGTCATCATTTTGAAGATCATGGCGCAGGTTTCCAAACGATCCAGATTCTTTGCCCGCGCCACGCCCATAAATCGATCGGCCACCTCGCCGGCAAAATCAAAATTACGTATCTGGCTCCCATAATGATAGGCGGCGTCCAAGCCGATGAGATAGATGTCTGTCCATCCGTCCAATTCCTCTATTTGTGATAGTGTTTGAAAAAAAGAGTCCACTTCATCGGCATTAGCCTGACCGGTCCAAACTCGCAGGGCATAATCCAGGACCAGCGCCAGATGCGTCAACCCGCTATCAACACCGAAATTATCCTCTGACAGCTCCATCGCCCGCACAATATTTGTGCGGGCAACGTCAAAGTCCGCCAGATGCAGCGCAGCTATCGCAGCATGCAGGTAGCAATAATTCAAACCGATCAGCGATCCGCTTCTGCGTATGTACAAAAACGCAGACTGAAGCGCAACGTTCGCATTGGCAAAGTCACCTTGTGCAAAACAGAACATCACCGCCTCACATTTCAGTGTGCCGGCTTCAAGCGGTTGTAACGTATCAAGAAAAGCCTGTGACAACTTATCGTCGTCGATCAGATCCGCCCAATCTTTTCTGTCTTCATAGCTGTTAAGCATCGAACCACAAACGAGCAGGTCCCGTTCGAGCCCGGTGTCTTCGTGCCGGCCTGTCAAACCAACCGCGGCATCAAACAGTCTGCGCGCGGCGCGCTGTTGTCCGTCTTTGCAGCACAGATACGCCTTGGCGATCAGCAGGCGCGGACGAGTGGAGACAAAGCTATCCGGGAGGTATCGCAACAGACTTCTGAGCACGCCGATACCATCTGTGAGAACAACTTTCCAGCCACCGGCCGCCAAAATCAGTCTTTCACACTCCTCGGTGGCGCCAGCCTTTGCGGCATATTTCACCGCCTCCACGAGCTCGCCGCGCGCGGCATGCCAGGCGCTGGCGTGACGCGCTATCTCTTCAAATTTACCGGGTTCTTCTTTCAGTAACGTTTCTCTGAGATACTCCGCAAAGAGATAGTGCAGACGATACCACTCAAGATCATGATCCAACGGTATCAGGAAGGCGACCAAAGATTGCAGTCGCTCAAGCAATTCGCGACTGTTGGAGCACTGGCCGATAGCGTTGGCCAGATCAGGATTAAAACGATCCAGCACCGAGACTGTCAAAAGAAATTTCCGGCAATCATGATCCAAAGTGGCCAGCACCTGATCGGTAAGATACGATCCGACAACACCACCGGCTGACGCAATGCTTAGAGAGGATGATGGTCGGGCCTGCTTTTGCACGCGAGCAAGCTGGACGGCAACCGGCCAGCCCTCGGTTTCTCTGTATATTTCCATGGCGTCCGCTGCTGAGATGTCCCTGCCGAGGGCTGCTACCGTCTCTTCCTGTGTAAACCGCAGCTGGTCGGGGCCGACTTCAAGCGCGGCGCCGGATGCAAGCAGCACGGGGGCATCTATGGCCGGGTGACAACGACTGTTGATGACTATGGAAAATCCGTTCGGCGCCTCACGCAAAAATTGTTTCAGTATTGCGTCAACGGAACTGCTTTCAGCCAAATGATAATCATCCAGAATAATCACACAGGGGACATCCATGGCATTGATACGTCTCAGCAGATTGTCAAGAACAAGACGCACCGGCGAATCCGGGAAGCCGTTGCGTGCGCCGATCTCAAGCTCGCTGATATCTGCTCCGGCATGTGACAACGCAATGGCCAGACTTGCCAGAAACTGATTGGGTTCGGCCTCGTTGCTATCGAGAGTAAGCCACGCACAGATATGGCCTTTGTTGACCTGAACATCGTGCCACTGCGCCAGCAACGTCGATTTCCCAAAACCAGCAGGCGCCACAACCAGCGCCAACTTCCGTCTGTACAGGTCATCCAGTCGTTCAATCAGTCTCTCTCGAACTACGGGAGCAATATTTATTTGCGCCGGTTCGTATTTGGCGTTATTGAACCAAACCGAATCCCCATCATATCCAGGTATAGCATCCGCCACGGTATCGGCTCATCCACTTACAACGTCGCCAGATCACCCTTGTGTTCCAGCCAGTGCTTGCGGTCGGGGGCGCGTTTTTTTGCCAACAGCATGTCCATCATGCGGTCGGCGCGGTCGTCTTCGGACAAGGTGAGTTGCACCAGGCGGCGGGTTTCCGGGGCCATGGTGGACTCGCGCAGCTGCATGGGGTTCATCTCGCCCAGGCCCTTGAAGCGTTGCACGTTGACCGTGCCCCTGAGCTTCTCGGCGGCGATGCGATCCAGCAGGCCGCCCTTTTCGGCATCATCCAGGGCGTAAAACACCTCTTTGCCCACATCGATACGGTACAGGGGCGGCATGGCTACATAGACGTGACCGGCGCGTACCAGCGGGCGGAAGTGCCTGAGGAACAGGGCGCACAACAAGGTGGCGATGTGCAGGCCGTCGGAATCGGCGTCGGCCAGGATGCAGACGCGGCCATAGCGCAGTCGCGACAAATCTGTGGAGCCGGGGTCCACACCCAGCGCCACCGATATATCGTGCACTTCCTTTGAAGACAGCACCTGGTTCGGCTCCACTTCCCAGGTGTTGAGAATCTTGCCGCGTAACGGCATCACGGCCTGAAATTCCCGATCCCGCGCCTGTTTGGCGGAACCGCCGGCGGAATCTCCCTCCACCAGGAATAACTCACTGTGCCCGGCGGCTTGAACGGTACAGTCAGCCAGTTTCCCGGGCAATGCCGGGCCGCTGGTGATCTTCTTGCGCACTACGTTCTTGTTGGCTTTAAGGCGGTTCTGGGCGTGACGGATGGCCAGTTCGGCGATTTTTTCACCGGTTTCCACATGCAAGTGCAGCCATTGGCTGAAGGCATCGCGCACCACCCCGGAGACGAAGGTGGCGCATTCTCTGGAGGCCAGACGTTCCTTGGTCTGGCCTAAGAACTGGGGGTTGTCCAGCTTCACCGACAGCAGGTAGGCACAGCGGCCCCAGACGTCCTCACCGCTCAGTTTGACACCGCGCGGCAGCAGGTTGCGCGACTCGCAGAACTCCCGCAGCGCTTCCAGCAACCCCTGACGCAGGCCGTTCACATGGGTGCCGCCCTGGGCTGTGGGCACCAGGTTGACGTAACTTTCCGTGACCAGCTCCCCGGCTTCCGGCAACCAGTGCAGCGCCCAGTCCACTTGCTCGTCATTGCCTTGCAGGTGACCGCTAAAGGGTTCCACCGGCAGCAGCTCCACACCGGCCAGCATACCCGACAGGTAGGAACCGATGCCGTCCTGATAGCGCCATTCCGTCTGTTCCTGCTCGGCTTCATCATTGAGCCTGACCGTGAGACCGGGACACAACACCGCCTTGGCGCGCAGCAGGTGCTTGAGTTTTGCCCTGGCTACCGTGACCGTATCGAAATACTGCGGGTCGGGCCAGAAACGCAGGGTGGTGCCGGTGTTGCGCTTGCCGACCTCCCCGATTACTTCCAACGGGCTGACTGGCCGGCCATCGGCAAAGGCCATGTTATATTCGCTGCCGTCACGTTTGACCCGGACTTCCAGGTGTTTCGACAAGCCGTTGACAACGGACACACCCACGCCGTGCAGGCCGCCCGAGAAACGGTAATTCTTGTCGGAAAACTTGCCGCCCGCGTGCAGACGGGTGAGGATGACTTCCACTCCCGGCAGCTGCTCGCCCGGGTGCAGGTCCACCGGCATCCCCCTGCCGTTGTCCGCCACCGTGACCGAGCCATCCCGGTGCAGGGTGACCTCAATCCTATCGGCATGGCCGCTGATGGCTTCATCGACACTGTTGTCCACCACCTCCTGCACCAGATGGTTGGGGCGGGACGTGTCTGTGTACATGCCCGGGCGCTTGCGCACCGGTTCGAGGCCGGTCAGGACTTCAATGTCAGCGGCGGCGTAGGTGGTGGGCATTAACGCGGCGCTAAGGAATAACGGAGGGCACAGAAATGAGGAGCCATAATGCGCTGCTGTTTATGTCGCTACGCGGAATAATCAATATCAGCAGCCAGCGCTTGGCGCAACGGCGCCGGCACCGGCGCGACCTGAACGGTATAGGCCGCATGACTGATTCCGGCGGAGATTTCCGCATCCTGCCGCAGGGCGCTGATATCCTCGGGCGACAGTTCAAAGCGCATGAAATGTACGGATGAGGTCTTGGTTGCGGTTGCACGCTCCAAATCTTCATCACATACCGGCGCGATCAAGGGGCCAGAGCCGACCCGCAGCCATACGCAGTCTTCCACACCGACCAGCTGCCCCAACATGTGCCGGCGCTCGGCGGGGTCGTCGTATTCCAGCATGAACGTGGCTTTCCAGTTGTGTCCGTCCGGAATCAGCGGGTTGTAGGCTGCCAGTTCCTCCTCAATGTCTTCGGCCTCGAAGATCTTCTCAATACGCAGCATCTCCTGCACCTGGTAGCGGACGGTCAACTGGTCTTCAAAATAAAGGTTGGCGTTAGCGCCCAGCGCCAGCCGGCGCGCCTGCTTGTGCGCCATGACCCTGGCGCGGAATTCATTGCGGAGCTGCGCGTATTTCTCCAGCGTGTATAAGTCGTTTCTGGTTAATTTTGTGGTCATATTGTTCCCTCCCCCCGGCGCGCTTGCGTCACCGGGAGGGTGAATGAAGCAATGCGCCCTGTACGCTGATGTACACTTTCATATCCCATACGCGGTTCTCAGCAGCGCAAAGGCAGATTCGGTCACATCCTGCCCAGCCTCGCCCATGCCGCTTTCGATCTGGGCGCCGGCCATGGGGCAATCGCTGAGGTAATGGTCGGACTGGGCCTGCTTGACCTTGTTCACCACCGGGCGGCATATTTTCTTGGCTATATCGTGGGATTCGGCCTTGACCGCGTAGGTGCCGTCGTGGCCGGAGCAGCGTTCCACCACTTCGATCTCAGTGTCCGGCGCCAGCGCCAGTACCTCGCGGGTCTTCGAACCGATGTTCTGCACCCGCTGGTGGCACGGCGCGTGATAGAGGATTTTCCCGAGGGACTGCTTGAAGTCGGTATTCAACCTGCTCTCCCGGTGGCGCAGCATGAGGTATTCAAACGGGTCAAAAAACGCCTGCCGCACTTTTTCCACAGCCACATCGTCCGGGAACATCAGCGGCAGTTCCTGCTTGAACATGAGCACGCAGGAAGGAATAGGCGCAACAATGTCGCAGCCCTGCTCCACCAGTTCGATCAGCTGGGGTATGTTGATGTCTTTTGCTCGAGCCACTGCATTCAGGTCGCCCAGTTCCAGTTTGGGCATGCCGCAACATTCCTCCTTTTGTGCCAGGGTGACCGGAATGCCGTTATACTCGAACACGGCCACTAAGTCTTGTGCAACCTGCGGGGTATTGCGGTTGCAGTAACAGGTGACAAACAGCGCCACCTTGCCGGTGGTGCGGCCGGCCGCGGTGACTGCGAGTGGCGCCGGCTGCCGGCCTTTCATCCTGCTGCGGAACGACTTGGAATGGAACTGCGGCAACGGCGCATCGGCATGGATGCCTGCGGTTTTTTCCAGCAGCTGGCGTAGCGGGCGGGTTTTGTTGGCGGCGTTGACCGCTTGGGCCACCACCGGGATGCCGGCCAGATTGCCCACGGTTTTGGTCGACGTCAGGACGCGATCGCGCCATTTCGCCTTGCCGGCGCTGAAATTTACCGCCTTGGCGCGCAACATGAGGTGGGGGAAATCGACGTTCCACTCATGGGGTGGCACGTAGGGGCATTTGGTCATATAGCACAGATCGCACAGGTAGCAGTGGTCCACGACCTTGCCGTAATCCTCCTTTGCCACACCATCCACCTCCATGGTGTCTGATTCATCCACCAGATCGAACAAGGTGGGGAAGGCGTGGCACAGGCTGACGCACCGGCGACAACCATGGCAGATGTCATAAACGCGCGCCAGTTCGGCGAACAAGCTGTCCTGGTCGTAGTAATCCGGCTGTTTCCAGTCAATGGGATGCCGGGTGGGCGCTTCTAAGCTGCCCTCGCGCAAATTGTTACTCATGCGGAGATACCGATGGTCAGAGATGATGCCAGTGGCAGCAAAAAAGAGCCGGGACAGCGCCCGGCTCGGTATTGCTGCAAGTCGCCTCTAAAACTTAGAGGCGACTTTGCAGCATCTCGAAGCCCACTCAAATCAGGCGTCAAGATTATCCAGCGCCTTCTGGAAGCGGTTGGCATGAGAACGTTCCGCCTTGGCCAGGGTTTCGAACCAGTCGGCGATCTCGTCCAGACCTTCATCCCGCGCCGTCTTCGCCATGCCGGGATACATGTCGGTGTATTCATGGGTTTCCCCGGCGATAGCGGCCTTCAGGTTGTTCGCGGTGGAACCGATCGGCTCGCCCGTTGCCGGGTCGCCTACCTCTTCCAGGTATTCCAGATGGCCGTGGGCATGGCCGGTTTCACCTTCTGCGGTGGAACGGAACACGGCGGATACGTCGTTGAAGCCTTCCACATCGGCTTTCTGGGCAAAATACAGGTAACGGCGGTTAGCCTGGGACTCGCCGGCAAATGCCGCCTTTAAGTTGTCTTCGGTTCTGGTGCCTTTCAAACTCATCTGTGTTTCTCCTCGGGATTGCTGTGTTATGGTTGATGGTGAACAGTTACTGGCTGTCGATTCTACTCATTCCCGCACTGGTGTCAACTTCTGCAAAGCGGCAGGTTCATTGTATTTTTCAATGGCAAGCACAGGTTTTATCAATGCACCGGATTTTTACTCAGACGGCAAATATGCGGTACAATCGAAGCTGTCATTCACCGGAGGCAGGCTTGTGTCCGACCCCAAACCTGAAATCAATTTTGAAAAAGCGCTGGCGGAACTGGAGCAGTTGGTTGAAACCATGGAGAAAGGCGACCTGACATTAGAAGAGTCTCTGCAACAGTTCGAACGGGGGGTCAGCCTGACCCGCAGCTGCCAGCAAGCCCTGGCCGCGGCCGAGCAGAAAGTGCGGATTCTGACTCAGGACAATGACACCGGAGAACTGGCCGAGTTTGCGCCGACACGCACAGAAGAACTATGAACAGGGATAGTCAGCCTTGACGTTCACTGAAAAACTGTCTGACTGCCAGTCCCGCGTCAACGCCACCCTGGAGCGCTGGATACCTGCGTCAACGGTGGCGCCCGCATCCTTGCATGAAGCCATCCGCTATGCGATTTTCGCCGGCGGCAAGCGTATCAGACCGGTGCTGGTCTATGCCGGCGGAGAAGCCTTCAAGGTTGAAGCGGCGGCCCTCGATGCCTGCGCCTGTGCGGTGGAAATGATCCATACCTATTCACTCATCCACGACGACCTGCCGGCAATGGATGATGACGACCTGCGGCGCGGGCGTCCTACCTGCCACAAGGCTTACGGCGAGGCCACGGCCATCCTCGCCGGCGACGCCCTGCAAGCGCTGGCGTTCCAGGCGCTGGCGCAAGATACTGCAATACCGGTTCCTCCGGCACAACGGTTGCAGATGATCGGCGTGCTGGCGCATGCTGCGGGATCGCTGGGCATGGCCGGTGGGCAGGCCATCGATCTGGGAGCCGAGAACAGGATGCTTGCCCTGGAAGAACTGCAAACCATGCACGCGTACAAAACCGGCGCGTTGATCCGGGCCAGCGTTGAACTGGGCGCACTATGTTCGGCGCCAGTGGATGAGCAGCGCTTTGCGCGGGTATCGCGTTATGCGCAATGTATCGGGCTGGCTTTTCAAATTCATGACGATGTGCTTGACATTGAAAGCGACACCGAAACCCTGGGCAAACCACAGGGGTCCGACCTGGAGCGCAACAAAGCCACCTATCCCAGCCTGCTGGGACTGGAAGGCGCAAAACGCGCCGCGCGTCAGGCGTTGGACGAAGCTCTGGAAAATCTGGCTGACTTCGGCGCCGAGGCCGGGACGCTGCGCGAGCTTGCGCGTTACATTGTGGAAAGAGAGCATTAATCTGCTATACTGCCAGCATGACAACCGCACTGTACAGAGTGCTGGTGGACGCTGGCGCAACCGAAGACAAGGCTATAAAGGCATCGGACGAGCTCAACGATATGGGGCGGCGCCTGGAACGTATAGACACCAAACTGAATATGCTGGTCGTTGGTGTCAGTATCCTGATTGCATTGGGCGTGATTGACAAGGTGCTTTAAGGCCACCTCTAAAAATTAGAGGTGGCTTTAAGCAAGTCCCGGGCTGTCCTCAGTTTCAGCCTTTTTCGCTTCCTGCCATAGTTCCTCCATGCGCGCCAAAGAGGCGCTGTCCAGGTCCTCCCCTGCCGCCTCCAGGGTTGCCTGAATGTAGTGAAAGCGCTGTTCAAACCTGGTGTTGGCTGCGCGCAGCGCCGTTTCGGGACTTAGCTTAAGGTGTCTGGCGAGGTTGATAGTGGCAAACAGCACATCGCCCAGTTCAGCTTGCAGGCGGGCTGTCTCTTGCGCTTCGACCATGGCCTGTTTCAGTTCACCGATTTCTTCTTCCAGTTTGGCCAGCACCGGACCGGGCTCAGCCCAGTCGAAACCGACCGTGGCGGCGCGCTTTTGCAGCTTTTCCGCGCGCCGCGTTGCTGGCAGCGCCCGGGCGATATTGCCCAAATAATTGGCTGAGTGATTACCTGACTGCCGGGCGCGGTTCTCCTCCTGTTTGAGCTGCTCCCAGTTGCGCTTTACCTCTTCTGCTGAAGCCACCTGCTGCCCGGCAAAGACGTGAGGATGCCGACGCTTGAGCTTTTTACAGACCCCGCCCGCCACATCCGCAAGGTCGAATGCGCCGGTCTCTGCGGCCAGGTGCGCGTAGAAGACGATGTGGAACAGCAAATCACCCAACTCGTCCCGAACCTCCTCCATACTGCCCTGCTCGATGGCATCCACCAGTTCATAGACCTCCTCCAGGGTGTAAGGAATAATGGATTGCAGGGTCTGCTCCCGGTCCCAGGGGCAGCCCGTATCCGGGTCGCGCAGTGCCGCCATGATGTTGATTAGTTCCTGCATAGCCTGTAATATCTTCATATTCCGGTAATTTTTTTGAGCTACTGTTCTGTCTTCAAGGAACCTCTATTTTTAGGTAACCTCTAAAAATGCCCTCCGTGGCATTTTTGCTATGTAAATTTTGAAAATTTACATACTGTCGGGGTGTGCAGCTCCCTGATCATGAGGGTTTAGAGACGGAAACGGAAAAGTGTGATTTTCCGTTTCCTTCATTTTCAAGCACTTACGTGCTTAAAAATGGCAGCATATCCATAATGCTGCGTGGGCGCCTCTAATTTTTAGAGGCGCCCTTTAGAGGCGCCTTTTAATGTAGTAGCAGATTAACACATGAAACCACTTATCTTGCGACTTGACATCTCCGGCATGCCGGTGACCTGGATCCCCTGGCAGGACGCGGTGAGTCTGTATTGCCGGGACATGGTGGGCTGGACTGCAGGCGATGAGACATTCACGTTCCATGGCGGCAATTCCAGGTTGACCGGGCTGCGTTCCAGCATCTCGATCAACTCCATCATTGCCATCAAGCATTCGCGTAACCACAAGCATGTGTACCGCAACGTACCGCCATTGACTAACCGTGAACTGTTTCTGCGCGACGCCCATATCTGCATGTATTGCGGTAACGACAGCGGTAGGGGCGGCGCCCTGACCCGCGATCACGTCATTCCCATCTCGCGCGGGGGCAAGGACCGCTGGTCGAATGTCGTCACAGCCTGCCGTTCCTGCAATACCCGCAAGGGCAACAAAACCCCCGATGAGGCGAAGATGTCGTTACTGGCAGTGCCTTACGTGCCCAACTGGGCCGAGTATCTGGCCCTGTCCAACAGGAAGATACTGGCGGACCAAATGGAATTCCTGAAAACCCGGTTTTCCGGGCGGAAGATGCCGTTCCATAAGCAGTAGCCGGGGCGTCTGTTTATTGGTGTCCCTGACAATCATTTTGAAAAGTTCCAGAACTTGCAATAAACCTGCCATCGGGTAGAATGGCCTGCAGGTAGTTTGCGCCTGCCGGGCCTTGCCTGCTATTCGATATTGACGGGCACCTCTGAAAATCAGAGGCACCTGTTATTGGGTAATTCTCATGAGGAATGTTTTATGGTGACCTCTAAAAATGCCCTCCGTGGCATTTTTAAAGACGGAAACGGAAAAATGCGATTTTCCGTTTCCTTCATTTTCAATCACTTACGTGATTAAAAATGGCAGTATATCCCTATACTGCACGGACACCTCTAATTTTTAGAGGTGCCCTTATGCGGATTATTTTCTGCGCGCTAATCGTCGGCCTGTGGCTGCCGGTCCAGGCTATGGATAAATCGGGCAACTATGCAATCTGGGGGGAAGGCCAGAAGTCCTGCTATCGCTATCTTAAGGAGCGCACCACCGATGGCAAAGATCCTTATCGAACCTACATTATGGGGTATTTAACTGCTTATAACGCCATCGCCCCGGATACCTACAGCATTTCCAGCAACCTGAGCTTAGATGAGATCATGGTCTGGATAGATGATTATTGTGATGCCAACCAGATGAGCGGACTGGAGCAGTCGCTTTTGGAGTTTGTCGGCAACCACCATGAGAAGCGCTACCAGCAACCACCTGGCAGGGCGGGACGCTAGACAATAAAACTTGCCGGTTGCTGCCACTACTGATTGTTTTGTTGCTGATAGTTTGCTACAATATATTGTGCTAGCATCTAAAAATGCCCTCCGTGGCATTTTTAGATGCGCCCTGTACCCTAAAACCATATTTCGGATTGATTATCTTGAAAAAATACGTCATCATTGATGAATGTTTGAGGAGCCACCTGTTCAATAAGGCTTTCTCGAGTATATTACTGTAACCGGGCGAACTGGAGAATACGATATGAAAAGAGCTTTAACCAAAGTCACATTTTTTGCGGCCGTGCTGATGATGTTGGGGGGATGTGCAACAGTTGAGCAAGTCGATGAGGCGAAGTCAATGGCAGAAAGCGCACAGGCGGCAGCTCAGGCGGCGGCAGCGGCGGCAGACAGCGCCACAGCAGCAGCCAATCAGGCTATGGACGCCGCCAGGGCGGCCCAGGCCGCGGCCGATGCGGCCAATGCCTGCTGCAGCGAAAATTCGAGCAAGCTGGACCGCGCGATTGAAGAGATAATGCGGAAGTAACAGCAATCTCTGAAAATGCCACGGATGGCATTTTTTGATCTGCGCCATCTACAGGACATCCGCCGTGGGCATCCTGTGGATGACGAAGTTTGTTCCGCACAGGTTTGTTGTTCGGCGTATCGCTGTGCCCGCAAAGGCGTCTCTGGTTTTCAGAGGTGCCCTCGTTAGGTTTACAGGCGAACTTAGTTCTCCACTAACTTGCCAATTTCAACCGGAATGCCGTCGCGTTTGTCGATAACGGATTGCGCCAGTTTCCAGTCTATCTCGTAGCCGTTCTCACCGGTGATTTTTATCAGACTTTTAACTACGCCGGTCAGACTTCCCTGGAACTGTGCCGCGTCTTCCTCCAGATAGGGATGGGCCTCCAAGTAGAGTTTATCGCCGCGCCGGCCGACCTTGTAGGGCTGGTTGATGATGCGCACCGGCGCGCCTAACGCCACCTGCTGGTACAGGCTCTCGATGTTTTCCGGGTACAAGCGGATACAACCATGGCTGACCCGCATGCCAATGCCGTAGGGCTTGTTGGTGCCGTGAATAAGATACTCAGGCAAGCCCAGCCGCAACGCATACTCTCCCAGCGGATTATCCGGCCCTGGCGGCACCCGTTTCGGTAACGGTTCGCCCTGCTCAGCATGTTCCCTGCGAATTGATTCGGGTGGATGCCAGTATGGGCGGTTTTTTTTCTCAATAATCCGGGTATTGATATACGGCGTGGTCCAACCCTGGCGTCCGATCCCGATCGGATGTGTGATCACCTGCCCCGTTTCCGGCGCCGGGAAATAGTACAGACGCATTTCCGGTATATTCAGCACGAGGCCGATGTGGGGAGGTTCGGGCAGCACATACCAGGTCGGCAACACGATCTCGGTCCCCTGCCCCGGCAACCAAGTGTCCACATCCGGATTGGCCAGTTTAATCTCCTGAAAACCCAGGCCGTTGGCCCTGGCAATGCCCGGTAGGGTGTCTTCATGCCGGGCAATAACAGTCCGGGTAGCGCCTACCAAAGTGTCCGTCGGTTGCTCCAAGGTAAAGGAAATGGTAGCCCGGAGTGGCAACACCGCAAGCAGGAATGCAAGTGCGATAAAGCAACAAGCTGACCAGGATCGCGACGGCCGGCAGTAAGACCGGTACGGTGGTATGGTTCGATGTACAGTCATCAGGATTCCTTGAGCCGGGGCATTAACTCCACCAGATTGCAGGGTCGGGTACGATAGTCCAGTTGCTGCGAAATAATTTTGTCCCAGGCCGTGGCGCAGGCGCCGGCGGAACCCGGCAGGCAGAAAATATAAGTGCCGTTGGCAACACCGGCCAGGGCGCGTGATTGCAGGGAAGAGGTGCCTATTTCCTGGTAGGACAGGTAGCGAAATAACTCACCGAAGCCTTCGATTTCCTTGTCGAGCAAAACCGCAACGGCCTCGGGCGTGCCGTCGCGACCGGTGACGCCGGTGCCGCCGGTAGCCAACACCGCATCCACGTCTGAGGTGGCGCACCAGCGCGCTACCTGTGCACGGATTTGATAGATGTCATCCGGCACAATGGACTTTTCATAGAGGCCATGCCCCGCCGCCTCCAGCCTGGAAACCAGCAACTTCCCGGATTTGTCGGTCTTCTCCGTGCGCGAATCGGAAACTACCAGTACGGCGATATGCAACGGTTTGAATGCTCTCTCGGACATGTTCTGCTCACGGAATCTTAAGGGCACCTCTAAAAATTAAAGGCGCCCGTGCAGTATAGGGATATACTGCCATTTTTAATCACGTAAGTGATTGAAAATGAAGGAAACGGAATGTCTCACTTTTTCGGGCACTTTTCCGTTTCCGTCTCTGCTTATGTGCCACGGAGGGCATTTTTAGAGGTCACCTTAAGAGTATAAAGTAACACAGATGCCCACGATCATGTCAACCAATCCACATTGCCACGCCGCGGTAATACCACAGCAGACTCAGTGTGCGGGCGATGAAAAATGCCATCAGCGCCGACCATAGGCCGTGGTTGCCAAAGTCTTGCAACAGATACCAGCAAGGCAGATAAACGATGAAGGTGGAAAACAGCATGGCATTCCTGAGTTCGCGGCCACGGGTGGCGCCGATGAAAATGCCGTCCAGCAGGAAGCACCAGACTGAAATGAGCGGCGCCACCATCATCCAGGGCAGGTAGCGATAGGCGGTCTCCCGTACCGGCTCAAGGCTGGTCATCAGGTTTACCAGCCCGTTGCCGGCAACCACAAACAACAGGGAGTACAGCAGCGCCACGGCGCCACCCCAGAGCATGGTCGCGTGCACAGACTTCTGTAATTGCGCCTGGTCGCCGGCGCCGATGGCCTTGCCTACCAGGGCTTCGGCGGCATTGGCAAACCCGTCCAGACCGAGCGCCACCAGTAACATGAAATTGATCAGCACTGCATTGGCTGCAAGCACCAGTTCTCCCTGCTGCGCACCCTGCCGGGTAAAAAATGCGAGTGCGAAGATCAGGCACAGGGTTCTGATGAAGATATTCTGGTTCAGCGCCAGTAAACCGGTAAAGTCCTTGCGGTTGAGAATGACTGACTTGCTCCACGACCCCGGACGCCGTCTTAACTCACCGACAATAAAATACACTGCGAGCGTACAACCACAATACTGGGCCACGACCGACGCCAGCGCCACACCGCGCACATCCAGCTGCAGGCCAAACACGAAGACCACATCCAGAAGCATATTCAGCGCACCAATGAGCAGGGCGATGTACAGCGTGGCGCGGGCATTGTGCAGACCCAGCAGCCAACCCACACAGGTCATATTCAGCAAGACCGCTGGCGCGGCCCAGACGGCCCAGTAAAAATAGACCTGTGCGTGGCCCCTGACCGCTGCACTGCCACCAAGCAGATTGAGCCCCAGACGCACCACCGGGGACTGTAATAACAGGATGGTCAGCGCAATGACGGCGCCGAGGAAACAACTGTGCAGTAGCGCCGCCCGCAGGCGTTCGGGGTTATCCGCGCCCATAAGCTGGGCGACGATACCCACCGTACTCATGCGCAAAAAGCCCATGCCCCAGTAGAGGAAGCTGAAGATTACATTGGCAACCGCCACCGCGCCGATATACGCCGGCGTATCCAGGTGACCGACCACCGCCGTATCGACCATACCCTGCATGGCCACTGTCAGGTTGGACAGGATTAACGGGCCCGCCAGACGCAGCAGACGGTTGTGCTGAGTTAACATTAAAGAAATCCTGTCTATCCTGTCCATCCATGTTAACTACATTAACTGCCTTTCCCCCACGCCCCAAAAAAGAAGTGTTCTTTAAGCGGATTACGCCTTCTCGGCGCAAATTCCCGCTCCCGGCGTTTTTCCGGCACATCTTCCTGCGCGGTTTGATAGCCGATGGCAATCATGGCCATAGGCGTGTGCCCTGCGGGAACATCGAATGCCGTTATGGACTGGTCCACATCGAAGCCGCCCATCTGGTGCGCCATCAGACCCAGGTCGGTAGCCTGTAAACACAGGCTGATGGCGGCGGCGCCGGTGTCGTACTGTGCCCAGCGGTTGGGCTTGTCGTTATGCTGAAAATGCTCCCGCGCCAGCGCCAGGATGAGCGCTGGCGCATGTTGCGCCCAGTCACGATTTGCCTCCACCAGGCAGGCCAAGGCCGCCTGCCACGCCGCTTCATCGCGACTGCGGTCACACACAATAAAGCTCCAGGGCTGCGCGCCGTAGCAGGACGGCGCCCACCTTGCCGACTCGATACAAGCGCTGAGTTTGTCCGCCTCCACCGGCCGGTCGGGGTTGTATGACACGCCGCTCCAGCGCCGGGCCAGCAAGTCATTCACAGGCGTGGAGGTTATCGCTTTTTTCTCAAACATGGTTGCTTTGCCGGTGTTAGACGGGGACTGCCCGCCATTATAACGGTTAAACCGGCCGCTGCGACCGCCACCGGCTCTCATCAATATCGAACAGCTGGGATCCGCAGCATGGTCAATCGCGGCGCAAACGGTCCGAGACTGCAATCGGGGTACGGAAATTCATAACGACAATGCCCGAGGAAATGACAAAGGTGATCAATGTCGCCAGTTGGATCATGTACGACGTATTCTGCTCGATAAAATTTGTCTGGGCTGCCATCACTGCAACCAGCAGGGAGAACTCGCTGATCGTTCCCAGCCGATAGCCCACCTCCCTGGAAATTGACCGTTTTTCATTGGCCTTGACAAACAGCTTCTCAAAGACAAAGGGCTTGAGCACCAGGGTACAGGCCGCCAGCGCGGCGGCCGGCAGGATTATTTGCGAGATGATGCCCATGTTAAAGCCGGCGCCTAAGGAAAAGAAAAACAGCACCAGAAAGAAATCCCGCAATGGTTTCAGATTCATGGTAATGAACGGGGCGATGGGACTGGACGCCAGGGTGATGCCGGCGATGAACGCGCCAATCTCATAAGACAGACCCAGCAGCGCTGCCACCTCGGCGATGGCCAGACACCAGGCAATGGCTAACAGGAAAATATATTCATGGATCTGGTCGAAGCGACTGATGAGCTTGACGATAACATAGCGATTGAAAAACCAGGAAACGAGGATCAGCAGCGGCAGGGTCAGCAGCTGCCGGGTGATGTCGAACAGTAACTGGTCGTTCTTGCCGTACCCTTGCAACATAAGCAGGATGACGATCGCAATCAGATCCTGGATTAACAGCACGCTGATAATCATCTGCCCGGAATGGCGATGGTGCAACGCCGTGGTAGGCAACAGTTTGACACCGATGATGGTGCTGGAAAACATCATGATGGAACCGATCAGCAAGGCCTCGTGCAACGGATAGCTGAACCCCAGGGCAATGGCGAAACCCGCCACAAAAAACACCAGCGAGCTCAGTAACGTGACCCACATTGCCTCGCCCAGCATCTTCCATAATTCCTGCGGTATCAGGTCCAGGCCCAGCAGGTAAAGCAGGAAAATGATGCCGATGTGGGATATATCGGCAATCAGCTGGGCATCACTGAGCAGCCCCAGGCCCCAAGGACCGAGAATCACGCCCAGTATGATATAGGCGACGATAATCGCCTGACGCGCATACAACGCCACGGTAGCCAGCGCCGCGGCGCCGGTGAAAATCAGGAACAGGGAAAAACCAATCTCATGCAGGGGAGCCATGGGCGATAAAATACCACGATTAGCCGCAACTGGCGCAGAAGATTTACGTAGATAGGAGCGGTTTCCTCATCAGGTAAATGACCAGCAACAGCGCCGGGATGCCCAACGCGCCGGCGTACAGGAAGAACCAGGCGTAGCCGGCGGCCTCGACTACGATGCCGGAGAAGCCGCCGATGATCTTGGCAGGGAGAGTCATCAGGGAGGAGAACAAGGCGTACTGGGTGGCGGTATAGGTGGTATTGGTCAGGCTCGACAGGTAAGCGATGAAAGCCGACGTGGCGAAACCGCCGCTGAGGTTATCCATGCTGATGACAACCGCCAGACTGGTCAGGTTCGGCTCGCTCAGCGCCAGCCAGACAAAGAACAGGTTGGTCACGGGCACCAGGAGGGCGCCCACCAGCAACGGTCGGTAAATGCCGTAACGCAGCACCAAGACACCGCCTAAGCCGGCGCCGAGAATGGTCATAAAAAACCCGAAGACCTTGGTAATATTGGCAATTTCAACCTTGCTGAAGCCCAGGTCCAGGTAGAACGGATTAGCCATCACCCCCATGGTGATGTCGCTGAGCCGGAAGCTGCCGATCAGCAACAGGATCAATAAAGCCAGCAGCCCGTGGCGGCGGAAGAACTCGGCAAAGGGGCTGAGCACGGCGCCGGTGAACCAGACCGCGAACCGGCTGAGCACATGCGCGTTGCCTTGCAAGCCCAGTTTTCCTGCGAGTTCGCGTTCCAACTGCGCGGCGCTCCCGGATACCGGGTGCTCCGGTTCGGCAATAAGCAGGGTCGTGACGATGCCTATGCCCATCAACGCCGCCATGGTGAAATACGCATACTGCCAGGACTGAGCTGCGGCAATATAGAAGGCGCCGGCGCCGGCCACCAGCAACGCCACGCGGTAGCCGAATACATAGCTGGCTGCCATCGCCCCCTGTAACAGCCGTTCCACCGCCTCGATACGGTACGCGTCAATGGTGATGTCCTGGGTGGCGGAGCCGAACGCGACCAGCAACGCAAACAGCGCGATCTGCTGCAAGTGTGCCTGCGGGTCGCTCAGGGCCATCCCGGCCAGCCCCAGGGCAATCAGCAGCTGGGCCGACAACATCCAGGAACGCCGTTTGCCCAGCCGCCCGGTCAGGAAAAAAATCGGTACCCGATCCACCACCGGCGCCCAGAACACCTTGATTGAATAGGTAATGCCTATCCAACTGAAAAACCCGATGGTGGACAGGGCCAGTCCGGCATCACGCAACCATGCGGACAGGGTGGAAAACACCAGCAGGAACGGCAACCCCGCGGAAAAACCGAGAAAACTCATGGCCATGACGCGGGGGCGGCGGTAAACCGCCAAGGCCGCGCGCCAGTCTGTGCCGCTCTTGTCACTCATCGGATAACGGCAACTGCCTAACCCGCATATCTCACCAAGTCGCTTGTTGTCTTATGAAACATTTTTGCCATCAATAAGTTAGGATCATACTGCTGCTCTTTCAACATAACACACTGCGCTTGATGCGCCCTCGCTGGTCTTTTTTGCGCCTGCGGGCACATGCTCACTCAACCAGAGAACCACTATGCTTTCGTTCGCAGGCACCCGCAGGCGCAAAAAATCCGGCGCGATCTTCGCATCACTTGGTGAGATATGCGGGCTAACCTTTCAACTCCTCTGCCGACATGTGGTGTTTGGGATGCACCGGGCGCATGAAGGCGTTGCTGACCAGGGCAATGGCCAGTAGCAGTGCCATGAGATACATGGTGCTATTGTATAGATTGGGGGTCGGGTCTATGACACCGGCCGGGGCGATATCCATGAGGCTGGCGATAGTCACGGTTTTTGCCTCGATCAGCGCCGGCAACTGGTCGATACCGGCGCCGAACGCCTCGGCGAATGTTGCCGGGTCGATCTTCGCAACCAGATCGTCGATTGCCTTGGCCACGGCGTTCTCCCGTAACGAAGTAATCGCCAACGGCCCGAGCACGCCGGCGGTACTCCACGCGGTGAGCAGGCGACCATGGATGCCACCCACATAGCGGGTGCCGAAGATATCTGCCAGGTAAGCGGGAATGGTGGCAAAACCGCCGCCGTACATGGTGAAGATGATCATGGTGGCCGCGTAGAAATACACCAGCCAGACCACTGCAGGGTTGACGCTGACCTGCTGCGCGGTATAGGGGATGGAACAGTACAGCAGAATACCCAGCGCAAAGAAGATCCAGTAGGTACTGCGGCGCCCGATATAATCGGAGGTGCTGGCCCAGATAAACCGCCCGACCATGTTGAAGACGCTGATCATCACCACGTAGGTGGCGGCGAATGCCCCGTCCACGACCTGCGGCAAGGTAGTGCCGAAGATCTCGCTCATCATGGTCTTAGCCACGCCGAGTACGCCGATGCCTGCGGTCACGTTAAAACAGAGCACGATCCACAACTGGTAGAACTGGCGGGTCTTCAACGCCTGATCGATGTCCACGTGGTTGCGCGTCATCATCTTTTTTTCCGCGTGCGCCTCATCCGGCGGCGTCCAGCCTGCCGGTTGCCAGCCGGGCGCCGGCACGCGGTAGGAGAACGCGGCAACCATCATAATCACGAAATAAATAATGCCCATGGTGAAAAAGGTCTGGGCAATGCCGGCCGATCCGGTACCCACCAGATAAACGCCTTGTGCACCGGGCACGACCATCTGCGCCACCTCATTGGCGCCGATAACAACCACTTCGCGCAATTCCCCGCCGACTTCCGCAAAGCGCCGGCCGGCGCGGGTGACCAGCTCCAGATCCGTCACCGCGCCCAGGTAGTCGGGCGCGCGGTAGTAGTGCCTGATAAAAAATTCCTTCAGCGGCGCGCCGATCATGGCGCCGCCGCCGAAACCCATGATAGCCATGCCGGTGGCCATGCCGCGCCGGTCCGGGAACCAGCGGATCAAGGTGCTCACCGGCGACACGTAGCCCAGACCCAGACCACACCCCCCCAGCACGCCATAGCCCAGGTACAGCAACCATAACTGGTGGGTGACGATACCGATACCGCCGATAATAAAACCGCCACCCCAGCAGCAGGCCGACACCACGCCCACCATACGCGGCCCCACCTGCTCTAACCACCTGCCGGCGATGGCCGCAGCCAGCCCCAGCACGACAATCGACACGGTGAAGATCCACACCACATCCTTCAGGGTCCAGTCATCAGCGGCGCTGAGCACCACTCCAACCTGCTTGATCAGGGCGGGATTGAAAATGCTCCAGGCATATACCGAACCGATACACAGGTGAATGCCGAGAGCCGCAGGCACGATCAACCAGCGATTGAACCCCGGCTGCGCGATGATGTGTTGTTTGGACAGAATGCCCGCCATGATTTACCCCCCGCTATTTGACGGCTATTTGACGGCTATTTGACGTTACGCCCCGCGGCTACCCGCA
>JAPORZ010000087.1 GCA_026709915.1 Gammaproteobacteria bacterium | reverse complement strand
GCCCACTCCCGCCAGCCGCGCAGCAGCGGAAAATATAGCCCAAGCCGAATCGGTCGTTGGTCCAGGGCAGCCATCACCGCCGCATATTTTTCCAGTTGTCCGCGGTAGCGTTCCTGTTGCAGGTCGAGGAACTGTTCGACATCGCGGGATTCGTGGCGGGAGGCCTTGTAATCGACGATCCAACGCACGCCGGCCTCGTCAACAAAAGTCCGGTCTATGACGATGTTGACGACAGTACCCCCGTAAACGCCGCTGAGTGCATACTCGCTCTGCTCTTCTTTGTGGGCGGCCAGCAACCACTGCCCTTTGGGGTCGGCCAGGATGCCGTTCAAGGCCTGTTCCACCCAGGCGCAGGCGGTATCGAACTCCGCTGCGGGCACGCCCAGGGTATCTAACGCCTGCCGGTACTGCGGTCGGTGTGCACTGATCTTATCCGTGTTCCAGGGGTCGTTCTCCCTGGCAGTCATCAGCTGCAAATACTGGTGCACAACGCTGCCGACATGCTTGATGGCGCGTCCGGCCCATTGGTATTCGATGGTCCCACCTTCCGCGCCGGTGTCTGCCTGGGTCGCGCCCGTTGCCGGCGCTGGCGTCCACTGTGCGCGCGCCGGCGGGTCAGGCAACTGCCAATCTGCGGGCAAGCGTTTCAACAGGGCGCGCCGGGTCACTGCCGCCGCATAGTTCGGATCGATTTTCGGTAGTTCCACGTTCATGCCGTCTTGAAATACTTTTTTTACCACCGGCCACAGTTGCCCCAGCGGCGTCTTGTCCGAGGGGGCGGCTAGCTCCGGTCCACTTTCCCCTTCCTGCACCTTGACGCTGCCGATCAGGTGCAGTTGCTTACGCGCCCGGGTGGCGGCCACGTACAACAGGCGTCCTTGCTCGTAACGCTGCTTGCTTTGTTCCAGGCTAGCGATAAAATCGTAGATCGGGGAGGCGGTTCCGTCACTGGCTTTGACCGGCGCCAGCAGCAGGTCGGAACGGGTCGGCTCAGAACTAATCGGATAAGGGTTTTCCGACCACACCAGCAATTGCTTCGGGTCGGTCGGCGCGGTGCGCTGCAAGCCGGGCAGGATGACATGGTCGAACTCCAGCCCCTTGGCGCCGTGTACGGTCATTATCTGTAAACTGTCATTGGCATGGGTATCAGCGCCGGCATACAGCTCGGTTACCCGCTGCGCCAAAGCCTCCTGGCTGGGCAGGTCGCCGCCCTGCTCCAGTTCATCCAGCAATTCAAAATAGCGCCGGGCGTCACGCAGGTCGGTCTCGCTTGCCAGGGTTGCCGGCCCGCCCAGGTTCAACCACAAACCTTCCACCCAGCGTCGAAACGGCAACCGGCCCTGGCGCGCAAACGCCTGGGAGAGAAGCGCATACAAGCGTTCCAGCCGCGTGCGTCCTGCCGCGCTGAGCGTCGCTCGTCGTTGCTCATTCTGCAGGCATTGCCAGATGGTCTGGTCGCTGCTGTCCCCCGCCAGCGCCAGCAGGTCTGCCAGAGAGAGTCCGCACCAGGGCGCGCGCAGCAACCCCAGCCAGGCCACGCGGTCGGCCCGGTGACGCAGGGCGCGGGTCAGGGTCAGTAAGTCCTGGATCACCGGACGCGCGCCGAGTGGTTCGAGATCTACTGCGCGAAAAGGTATTTTTCGTTCCGCCAACAACGGCAGGATGGCGCTGAGATGCGTGCGGGCGCGCACCAGTATGGCAATGCAGTCGGCGGGGGACTCCGCCCGGATGGCATCGATCTGCTGCAATACCAGCTGCGCTTCCTGCGCTTGGGCCTGCGCCTTGGCCGCGGCCGGGTCTTCATCCTTGTTCATTTTCGGTATCAGCACAGGATGCACATACACTCCGGTTGTGCCTGAGAGTTCGCGAAACGCCTGCGCCGGCTTGAATTTGACGGCGCCGCGGGCGCTGTCCGACACCTTCGGCAGCACCTGGGCAAATGCCTGGTTGACCCAGTTCACCAGCGCCGGGTCGGAGCGGAAGTTGACCTCTATTGTTACCGCTTCGATGGGTACCTGCCCCAGCTGTTGTTGCTGCCAGGTATTCAGGAATACCCCCACTTCGGCCTTGCGAAAACGGTAGATGGACTGCATGGGGTCGCCCACCAGGAACAGGCTGTGGCCGTCTTCTGCAGCCCAGCCCGCAGTCAGTTTTTCCAGTAATTCCTGCTGATTGTTGGACACATCCTGGTACTCATCCACCAGGATGTGGCGCAGGCGGTAGTCCAGGTACAGCGCCAGATCGGTGGGGTTATCGTCACCCCCCAGCGCCTGACTGGCAGCCTCGGCCAGACCAATGAAGTCCACCTGGTTACGCGCTGCGCACAACCGGCGTAACTGCTCTTTGGCGCGCGTCAGCAACACGTACAACCCCTTGAGCGCCAGCCATTCGTCATCCTGGTATGCGGTGGGGGGCAGCATAGGGATTTCCCGGAACAGTTCCAGCAGGCGCGGCTGCTCGGAGAAGCGGCTCAGCAGGTCGGTGAACTGCTCTTTCATGTCCCTGCCGTCCCTGCCCGGCGGGAATCCCTGCTTGATGGTTACACTTTTACGCCACTCGCCCCGTTGGGTCAGGCACAAGTCGGCAATGAACTGCCAGTCCTGCCGGGCGTCGGCATTGGTGCCGGGCAAACCCCTACTCGAACGGGGATTATCTTCCCCAAGATTGTCTGCGGCGTAGCCGGCGCAGTCAGCCAGTTCCTCCGCATCGGCTTTCAACAAGGCGTTTCGTACATCCTTCAGCGAGGCTTCCACGATGTGCTTGAGCGCCTGCTCCATGACCGCCCGATCCATGACCGCCCGATCCGGGCGTTTTCCGACCAGATAGCGCAACCACTG
>JAPORZ010000191.1 GCA_026709915.1 Gammaproteobacteria bacterium | reverse complement strand
CTTACGTCGTTTCAGGTAATCGACCATCTTCTTCGCCAGCAACGGGAACACGCCGAGCAATACAAAGGACAGGATCAATTCCGGTGAGGCGATGTCCTTGAGTTGTTCGATTTTGGCGATCTGGGTGCCGGCATTGACGTACACAATGGTTCCGGCCAGCATTCCGGCCTGGCTGACGAGGAAGAAAGTCAGCGCCCGGATAGGGGTCAGCCCCATGACCAAGTTGATGACAAAATACGGGAACAGCGGCACCAGGCGCAGGGTGAACAGGTAGAAGGCGCCGTCCTCTGCCACGCCCTTGTTGATGGCGCCCAGTTTGTCGGCAAAACGAGACTGTATGGCGTCCCGGAACAGGTAACGGGAGAACAGAAAGGCCAGAGTCGCCCCCAGCGTGGAGGCAAACGAGGCAATGACCGTGCCCCACAGCAGGCCAAAAATGGCGCCGGCGGCCAGAGTCAGGATCGCCGCGCCGGGCAGGGACAAACCGGTAATAACGACGTACAGGAAAAAGAAGGAGGCCGCGGTCACCAGTGGCTTTTCTGCATAATACCCGTCCATTACGGCCTGTTGCGTCTTTAAGTATTCCAGGTTGAAATACTGTCCCAGGTCGAAAATGAAAAATGCAGCCACCAACGCGCTGACTGCGGCTAATACTGCGATTTTTGTTTTGCTCATGGTCTCTGTTCGTTTGGTTGTGATGATAGGGCAGGGCAGCTCGTCAAGGTATTACAGAAGTGAATACTGCTCGTCCAACAGCTTCACCCGCACTGATTTTACTGCGTTGTCTGTGACCTGGGTTATCTCCAGGGCGATGTTGTCTATCTTTAAGGAGGTGCCCGGTTCCGGCATGGTCTCCAGCCGCTCCAGCACCAGTCCGTTCAGGGTTTTCGGGCCGTTGGCCGGCAAGGTCCAGCCCAGTTGCCGGTTGATGTCTCGTAGCGGCGCGCTGCCGTCGATGATGTAGGAACCGTCCTGCTGTTTGACGATATCGACGTGATGGGTTTGAAAGTCCGTGGTGAACTCGCCGACAATTTCTTCCAGAATATCTTCCAGCGTGAGCAGCCCTTGGATAATTCCGTATTCATCCACCACAAAGCCCAGGCGCTTTCGGGTCTGCTGGAAAGCCAGCATTTGCGCGTTCAGGGACATGTTGAGCGGCACGAAGTGCGGCTCTTCGGCTACTTGTTCCAGGTCTGCCCGGGTGATTTCATCCGCGTCCCGGAGCAGCCGTAGCACCCGCCGCACATGCACGACGCCGATGAGCTCATCCAGGCTGCCCCGGTACAGCGGCAATCGGGTATGTGAGGTTTGGCTCAGGTAATTCAGTATCTCGTTGACGTCATCGTTGATGTCCAGCCCCACAATTTCATTACGCGGCGCCATGATATCCGCCACCGTTACCTGTTCCAAGTCCAGAATGCCGAGCAACATGTTCAGGTGCTTGGCCGGGAGCGTCTTGCCGGCTTCCGAGAGCACGGTCTTCAACTCTTCGCGCGACAGGCTGGTTTGCTGTGTGTCATCCAGTTTCAAGCGCAGCAGCGCCAGGAATTTGTTGGACGCGCGGTTGATGGCCCAGACCAACGGGTAACACAAGACTGACAACGGCTTGAGCACATGGGAGGCAGGGAAGGCAAACTGCTCCGGACGGTAGGCTGCCACGGTTTTAGGCGCCGTTTCGGAAACGACCAGGAAGATCGCGGTGAAAATCAACGGCCCCAACGCCTGACCAACGGTGTCGCCCAGGTATCGCACCACGATCAGCGTGAACAGGGAGGCGGCATAGAAATTGACGACGTTATTACATAACAGGATCAAGCCCAGCAGTCGATCGGTGCGTTCCAGCAACCCGGCAGTCTTAATCGCGCCCTTGTGCCCGTCGTTGGCAAGATGGCGCAAGCGGTAACGGTTTACCGCCATCATGCCGGTTTCCGACCCGGAAAAGAACGCGGCCACGGCAAGCAGCGCCACTACAGTGATTGCTAACAGAAATATGGAAACTTCATCCATGGAAATGGCCTCGGTTGATGTAATAAGGTGATATAAGGGCGCCTCTAAAGGCCACCTTTTCCGTCGGCATGGCGAACGGTGTTCAACTTACACGCGCTGGAGAATAAGTTCCAGCACCAGCTTGGAGCCGAAGTAAGCCAGCACCAGCGACGCAAAGCCGCCCAGGGTCCAGTGGAGCAGCTTGCGGCCGCGCCAGCCGTGCATCCACCTGCCCCACAGCAAGACGGCAAAGATAAGCCAGGCCAGGATAGATAACACCACTTTGTGAGACAGCTGTTGTCCGAGCATGTCGTGCATGAACATCAACCCCGTGGCCAGACTCAAGCTGAGCAGGAAAAAACCGATGGTCAGGATCTGCACCAGCAGTTCCTCAAGCACCTGCATGGGCGGCAGCATATACAGCACCCCGACCGGCTGCCGACGGTGCAAGCGGGTTTCCTGAATGGCCAGCAATAGCGCCTGCAACGCGCCCAGGGTCAGCAGGCTGTAGGCCGCCACCGACAGGATGATGTGTATTTTCAGTCCGGCGGTAATGCCGCTGGAAATGATATTGATACTGGGGATAATACTTTGCAGCAACAGCGCCAGCGCCGCGGCGGGAAAGAAGATTACCACCAGGTTGCTCAAGGCCCGGTACAACCCGACCAGCACGGCCAGCGCCGCAATAGCCCAGCAGACCAGTGACAGGGCATGGTAAAAACCCAGGTTGAACCCTGCGGCAACCACGATTTCCCGATACAGGACCAGGCCATGACCGGACAACGCCAACCCGGCCAGCGCGGCAATCCTGTGACTGAAGGCATCCGTCCCCAGACGCAACCGGAAAATCCTGTCACCGAGCCAGACGGCGGTCAGGAAATAGAGTAAAATAACGGTAGTGTTGATAATCATAAGGGCACCTCT
>JAPORZ010000196.1 GCA_026709915.1 Gammaproteobacteria bacterium | reverse complement strand
TCGGAGGTGTCGTAGTCCGTGGACACGGTTTCCGGGTTGCAGTTGACCATGATGGATTCCAGCCCGAGATCGCGTAGCGCGAACGCGGCCTGCACACAGCAATAATCGAACTCAATGCCCTGCCCGATGCGGTTGGGGCCGCCGCCAAGCACTATGATCTTGTCCCTGGCGCTGGGGTTGGCTTCGCACTCTTCGTCATAAGTGGAATACATATAGGCCGTGCTCGCGGGGAACTCTGCCGCACAGGAATCGACGCGCTTGTACACGGGCCGGATATCCAGCTCATGGCGCCGCTGCCTGACTGCGGTCTCACTCACGCCCAGCAATGCGCCCAGGCGGCTGTCCGCAAAGCCCTTTTGCTTCAGGCGGTACAGGTGTGTACGCGCCAGGGCCCGCACCTCGGTCCCGGACAGGCGCTGTTCTTCGTCTATCAAGTCCTGTATCTGCGCCAGGAACCAGGGGTCGATGTGTGACAGGGCATGAACCTGGTCCAAATCCATGCCGTGGCGAAACGCTTCGCCCACGTAGAGCAGGCGTTCGGCGCCGGGGTTTTGCAGCTCGTGGACGATGGCGATCTGGTTTTCCTCGCGCGCGTCATCATACAGGTTGACGAACCCGTCCACGCCCGTTTCCAGGCCGCGCAAGGCCTTTTGCACGGATTCCTGGAACGTCCTGCCGATGGCCATCACCTCCCCCACGGATTTCATCTGGGTGGTGAGTTGCGCGTCGGCCTGGGGGAACTTCTCGAAGGTAAAACGGGGGATCTTGGTCACAATGTAATCAATGGTCGGCTCGAATGAGGCCGGGGTGGCGCCGCCGGTAATCTCGTTGTCGAGCTCATCCAAGGTGTAGCCGACAGCCAGTTTCGCCGCCACCCGGGCGATCGGAAAGCCGGTCGCCTTGGAAGCCAATGCCGACGAGCGGGAGACGCGCGGGTTCATTTCTATGATGAGCAGGCGACCGTCGGCGGGATTGACGGCAAATTGCACGTTGGAACCGCCCGTATCCACCCCGATCTCGCGCAACACCGCAATGGAGGCGTCGCGCATCAGTTGGTATTCCTTGTCGGTCAGGGTCAGCGCCGGCGCTACGGTGATCGAATCACCGGTATGCACGCCCATGGCGTCCACGTTTTCGATAGAGCAAACGATGATGCAGTTGTCCTTACGGTCGCGCACCACTTCCATCTCAAATTCCTTCCAGCCCACCACAGATTGTTCGACCAGAATTTCACTGGTGGGGGAGGCTTCCAGCCCGCGCTCGCAGATTTCGATAAACTCCTCCTTGTTCCAAGCCACGCCGCCGCCGCTGCCGCCTAAGGTAAATGAGGGTCGAATGATGGTGGGGTAACCGATTTGACGCTGTATCTCAATGGCCGAGTCAAGGTCATGCGCCAGATCGGATTCAGCCATCTCCAGCCCTATCCTGTTCATGGCGTCGCGGAATTTCTCCCGGTCTTCGGCCTTGTTGATGGCCTCCTTGTCAGCGCCGATCATTTCTACGCCATATTCTTCCAGTACGCCGTGGCGGGCCAGGTCCAGGGCGGTGTTAAGGCCGGTCTGCCCGCCCATGGTCGGTAACAGCGCCTGCGGGCGTTCCTGCTCGATGATTTTTGCCACCGTCTGCCAGCGCACCGGTTCGATATAGGTGGCGTCCGCCATCTCCGGGTCGGTCATAATGGTCGCCGGGTTGGAATTCACCAGGACCACCCGGTAACCTTCCTCACGCAGCGCCTTGCAGGCTTGCGCGCCGGAATAATCGAACTCACAGGCCTGGCCGATGACGATAGGCCCGGCGCCGATGATCAGGATGCTTTCTATGTCGGTTCGTTTAGGCATTTATATCAAGTAAGGCGCTGACAGGTTGGCGTGGCCTTTTCAAGACTGGTCGGCAGCCCGGACGGCTGCCGCAAAGCGTACCGGGAAGTATTCACAGCGTGTCTTGAAAAGGCCACGCCAACCTGTTTTCAAACTCATAAGGATGCACCCATAAGGCTCATAAAGTGGCCGAACAACGGTTTGATGTCGTGCGGACCGGGGCTGGCCTCGGGGTGGCCCTGAAAGCCGAAGGCCGGTCGTTCCCGGTGGTGAATGCCTTGCACGGTGCCGTCGAACAGCGACCGGTGCGTAACCGTCAAGGTGTCAGGGATAGATTGTTCCGCCACGGTGAAGCCGTGGTTCTGGCTGGTGATCATCACCCTGCCGGTGGCCAGTTCCTGCACCGGATGGTTGCCGCCATGGTGGCCGAACTTCATCTTGACCGTTTCCGCCCCACAGGCCAGCCCCAGCAACTGGTGCCCCAGACAGATGCCGAAGGTAGGCACGCCCGCGGCCACAATGTCGCGAATAGCGTCGATGGCGTAAGCGCAGGGTTCCGGGTCGCCGGGACCGTTGGACAAGAACACGCCGTCCGGCGCGCGGGACAGTATCTCTTGCGCGGTGGTGGTAGCGGGCACGACTTCCAGTTCACAACCCAGCTCAGCGAGGATGCGCAGGATATTTCTTTTCACCCCGAAATCCATGGCCACGACCTTACGCGTCGGCACCGCGTCCGGTGTTGTATAACCCGCCCCCAGAGACCATACCCCTTCCTGCCAGCGGTAATGCTGTGACGTGGTGACCTCTTGCGCCAGGTCCATCCCCTTTAAGCCGGGGAAACCTCGGGCCAATTCCAGCGCCCGTTCCGGGGCCTGCGCCGCATCCAGCCGCTCACCGGCAATAATACAGCCGTCCTGCGCACCCTGGTCCCGCAACAGGCGGGTCAGACGCCGGGTATCGATATTGGCGATGGCAACAACCTCGTTGGCCGCCAGATAATCAGCAAGAGACTGCTCACTGCGCCAGTTGCTCAGCAGGTACGGCGCCTGCTTGATGACCATGCCGGCAGCATAGACCCGGCCGGACTCCGCATC
>JAPORZ010000244.1 GCA_026709915.1 Gammaproteobacteria bacterium | reverse complement strand
ACCTTGAGACTGGACAACGCAGCATGTGCCTCGGCAAGCCGTTCCAATACAGCACCCTCCATAACCAAAGGAGGATCGACGGGCGGCAGCGGGTACGGCACAAACGCTCGAACCTCTTCTTCGTGTGTACTGATAAGGCGATATTGGCCAGTCTGGCGGGTCATGGATGAGAAGCGGTTGTTTCTTAGGCTGATAGTTTAGGAAACGAACGTTTCTTTGTCAACCAGGCTATAAATCGCCAAGTTATAAATCGCTCTTTTCCTTGCCTGCTTTCAGGTCACTGCCTTGAGTTTTCGACGAAACGACCGGCAGATTCTTCCCTACTTTAGCAGGTTGGTGATATACGAACGAAACTCCGCGCCGATGGTCTCATGCCTCAGTGCGTAGTCAACGTTGGCTTGCATGTACCCCAGAATCGAACCGCAGTCGTAGCGTCGGCCCTGAAATTCGCACAGGTACACATCTTCCTGGCCCAGTAGCGCGGCGATGGCGTCGGTCAACTGGATTTCGTTGCCGGCGCCCCTGCGTGTGGTTTTTAACAACGGCATGATCGCCGGGGTGAAGATATAACGCCCGACCACTGCCAGTGTTGAGGGCGCTGCGTCAGGACTGGGTTTTTCCACGACGGACTTCATCTTCAGCGCGCCGTCCGGCGCTTGGGCCGTCTCGACGATGCCGTAACGGGACACCTGCTCGCGAGCGACATTTTCCACCGCCACTACACTGGCATTGCGATCCTGGTAGAGCGCCATCAACTGTTGCAGACAGGTCGTATCGGGGTGGCACACCAGATCATCGGGCAGTATCACGGCAAACGGTTCGCTGCCGACCTTGGACCTGGCACACAGCACGGCATGCCCCAGACCCAGGGGGCGACGCTGGATCACATAGTGGCAAACGGCGTCCCGGGGAAGTATGTTCTGCACCAACTCCAGCAACTCCTGCTTGCCCCGCCGCGCCAATTCCCGCTCCAGCTTGGGGTCGGCCTGGAAGTGGTCGCGGATAATCTGCTTGTTCTTAGCGGTAACAAAAATCAGTTCCCTGATGCCGGCGCTGAGCGCTTCTTCCACGGCATGTTGGATGATGGGTCGGTCCACCAAGGGCAACATCTCTTTAGCCAACACTTTAGTCGCCGGTAGAGTGCGCGTGCCCAGACCTGCTACGGGAAACACGGCCTTGTTGATCGTGCTGGCCACTGCTCTGCTATGCCCCCGCTTGTAAAAGCATCAGGCAACCTTGACGATGTCCGGCGTGTCCGCATCCTTGTATTGCGGCACAACCGCGACCAGCGCGCGCTTGATGTCGTCGTCTCTCAACTTGTCCAGGGATTGCTCCAACCGCGCCAGGGCCTGCCTTACTTTGGACCAGTCGGCGCTGGCGTGTCTTGCCCGGAACACCTTGTCATTTGTTGTTGTTTCTTTGGCTTCGTCATTGTAGAACAACTCCTCATACAATTTCTCGCCCGGTCGCAGGCCCGTGTATTGAATTTCAATATCGTTTCCGGGTTCCTTGCCGGACAGGCGTATCATCTGCTCTGCCAGGTAGTCGATGCTGACCGGCTCGCCCATGTCCAGCACGTAAATTCCCCCTTCCTGTTCCACCACGCTGGCTTGCAAGATCAACTGACAGGCCTCCCTGATGGTCATAAAGTAGCGGGTTATGTCGGGATGGGTCACCGTCAGCGGCCCGCCGGCCCGGATTTGTTCCCTGAACAGCGGCACAACGCTACCATCGGAGCCCAGCACGTTACCGAACCTGACGGTGATGAAGCGCGTTGAACAGACCGTATTCATCCCCTCGCAGTAGATCTCGCCGGCGCGCTTGGTGGCGCCGAGGATGTTGGTCGGGTTAACGGCCTTGTCCGTGGAAATGAACACGAACTTGTCGCACCCGCTACGGGCCGTCGCTTCGGCGGTAATGCGGGTGCCAATAACATTGTTCCTGACGGCCTGGGCCGGGTGCGCCTGCAACAGGGGGACATGCTTGTATGCGGCAGCGTGTAGTACCATGTCAGGCTGATAGCGCTGCAGGACGTTTTCAACCAATCTTTGTTCGCATACGTCGCCTAGCAAGGTAACCAGATTGAGTTGCGGATAACGGCGCTCGATTTCATTCTGGATCCGGTACAGGTTGAACTCGCTACGCTCATAGATGATCAAAGCCTGCGGCGCAAATCCGGCGATCTGGCGACACAGTTCCGTACCTATAGACCCCCCGCCGCCAGTCACCATGATTACCTTACCGGTCAATCCGTCCCGCATACTGGGCCGATCCAGCTCAACCTTCTCCCGACCCAGCAAATCTTCAATAGAAACTTCCTGGATGGCATTCACGGTCACCTGGCCGGAAATCAGGTCACCCAGCCTGGGCAGGGTCTTGAAGTCTGTACCGGTGTCCTCACAGATGCTCACAAGACGTTGCATCCGGGTAGAACTCAATGAGGGGATGGCGATAACAATGAGGTCTATGGAATCACGCCTGACCACCTCGGGAATATCATCAAACCGGCCCAATACCTGTACCCCGTGAATCTCCCGGTTGATCTTCTCGGGGTTGTCATCGATCATGCCAACAGGCAGATATTCCCCCCGTGCATGTTGCAGCATGTCCCGCACCAGCATCTGAGCAGACTCGCCGGCGCCGACGATCAATACCCTCTTGCCGCCACCGGCGCGCAGACGTTGATCCTTGAAGGCGCGGTACAAGGCCCGGTTACCGCCCAAAAGGATAAACAACAGGAGGATGTACAAGGGTATCACCGACCGCGGTACGTGCTGCATGCGGGTGAAGGCGAAGATCACCACAGTCGCCAGCAAGGCGCCGACGTAAACCGATTTACCGATGCGCATAAAGTCGTACATAGAAGCAAAACGCCAGATGCCGCGATACAGCCCGAACGCCACATAACTGCCG
>JAPORZ010000157.1 GCA_026709915.1 Gammaproteobacteria bacterium | reverse complement strand
AAACGATGACAGACGGACGATCAAAATCCTTTGCCGGCGGCAACAACTCAATCCGGGTTGTTGCGGTGAACAATCGGCGTCGGTTAGCCGAATTCATACGACTGCCCTGGCATCTGTACGCGCAGGATCCGTGCTGGGTGCCGCCGTTGCAGCTGGAACGGCGGCTGCACCTGTCTTCGTTCAATCCGTATTTTGCCCATGCCCGCTGGCAGGGCTGGGTTGCCTGGCAGGCCGACCGGCCCGTAGGCCGCATCAGCGCCCAGGTCGATGACCTGCATCGCCGCCACTACGACGTGAAATCCGGCCATTTCGGCTTTCTGGAGTGCACAAACAGCCCGGACGTGATGCGCGCGCTGGTGGCAGCCAGTGAACGCTGGCTGGCGCAGCAGCAGACCGAGGTGATTACCGGGCCCTTCAATTTTTCCATTAACCAGGAGTGTGGCCTGCTGGTGGACGGTTTCGATACCCCACCGGCAATGATGATGCCGCATAACCCGCCCTGGTACGCCGCATTGCTGGAGCAACAGGGCTACCGCGCCGCAAAAGAGCTGTATGCCTACTGGATTAAGCCCGATTTCACCATCCCCAAGGTCATGCAGAACCTGGTGAACAGGTTTGGCGGCGCCGTGCGCTTGCGGGCCTTGGACCGGAGCAGGTTCAAACAGGAGCTGGAAACCCTGCGGGAAATTTTTAACGATGCCTGGTCTCACAACTGGGGTTTCGTCCCGTTTACCCGGCGGGAATTTGCCGGACTCGGGACCAGTCTGGGGCTGTTTGTGCCGGATGATTTTATCCGTATCGCGGAATACCAGGGCGAACCGGTTGCGTTTATTGCGGGCCTGCCCAACCTGCACGAGGTCACGCAGGGCTTAAACGGCAGGTTATTTCCCACCGGCTTGCTTAAAATCATCCACGCCTTGCGTAACCGGCGCATTCGCAGCGGCAGGGTACCGTTAATGGGCGTGCGCCGTAAATTGCAGCAGACGCCATTGGGTATCGCGCTGGCTTTGCTGGTAATCAACGATCTCAGGCAACCGGTGCTCGAGCGCGGGATCACGGGCGTGGAAATGTCCTGGATACTGGAGGACAACAAGGGTATGCGCAGCATCCTGGAGCGGGTCGGCAGCCGCTTGTACAAGACCTACCGGATTTACGAAAAGCGCATGCCAGCACACTGAGGACAGTCAACCTTTTCCACACGCCCGCGGTCATGTCTCATATTCAACGCTATGTCATACGGGAAGTACTCAGGCCCTTCAGTTTTGTGCTGATCATCCTGGTCACCTTGTTTGCCTGTTTCAGCAGCGCCAGATACCTGGCTCAGGCCGTGACCGAAACCCTGGGCATCTACTTCATGATCAAGCTGATTTTGTTGAAGACGTTGATTGCCCTGGAAGTGCTGGTTCCCATTGCGCTCTATACGTCGGTGGTGATTGGTCTTGGCAGGTTGCACCGCGACCGTGAAATAATTGCCCTGAATGCTGCCGGCGCCGGGGACAAAAATATTGTCGGCCCCATTATGCTGGTATCCATACCGATAGCCCTGTTAGTGGGCTACCTGTCCCTGTATGCTCGCCCCTGGGCTTACGAGAACAGTTATCGTCTGGATGCCACGGCCAAGGCGGATTTGAATACCGACCGGCTCCAACCGGGGCGGTTCTACGGCAACGAGAAGACCGGAACAGTCATCTACATCGGCGCCAAAGACGAGGCCAGCGGCGAGATGGACAAGATTTTTTATTACACCCGCACGCCAGACGCCAGCGAGATTACCGTGGCGCGCAAGGCCACCCAGGACCGGGGCCTGGAGGACGGCCGCCTGCGGGTAAACCTCCATAACGGCTGGCTTTACCGCCTGCAGCGGGAGGCGGCGGCAGATGCACTGGTCAGTTATGAAAAGCTGGTCAGATTTCATCAGGATCCGCAGGCGAGTATCGGCTACAAGCGCAAGGCGCAAACGACAGCCACCTTGCTCGGCTCCGACCGCGCAGAGGATATAGCCGAGGCCCAGTGGCGCCTGTCCCGCCCCGTAGCCACCCTGCTGCTGGCGCTGATTGCCATCCCGTTGAGCCGTTCGTCTCCGCGGCAGGGAAAAAATGAAAGGGTGTTCACCGCGGCGCTGGTGTTTGCGGTCTATTACAACCTGAGCGGTGTCGCCCAGACCTGGGTGGAGCGCGGCATGTTGGATGAAATCCCCGGCGTCTGGTGGTTGCACGCGCTGCTGGCGCTGGTGGCCGCGTTGTTACTGGGAACCTCTAAAAATGCCCTCCGTGGCATTTTTAGAGACGGAAACAGAAAAGTATGATTTTCCGTTTCCGTCATTTTCAAGCGCTGACGTGCTTAAAAATGGCAGCATATCCCTATGCTGCAAAGGCGCCTGTAATTTTTAGAGGCGCCTTCCTGTCAGGCAAACGCCTGTTGCCGCGCCCGTGACCGTGGTTGAAAACTACCTGATGCGCCAGATCGGCCTGGGATTGCTGATTGCCGCGGCGTTGTTGTTGCCATTATTCAGTTTTTTCGACCTGATTGACCAGATGGAGCATATCGGCGAGGGCCTGTTCCGTATGCGGGATGCGTTTTACATCGTGCTGTTGCTGTTGCCCAGGCGGCTGATCCAGCTACTCCCGTTCATTGCGCTGATTGGCAACGTGATTGCGCTGGGCCGCCTGGCGTTGAACTCGGAAATTATCGCCATGCGCGCGGCCGGCTTGTCGCCGGCCAGGATCAGTCTGGCATCGTTCAAGGTGGGTCTGTGCCTGCTGTTGTTACTGGGCGCGCTGGAGCAGTACGGCGCCCCCTACCTGCAGAAAAAGGCCATTTCCCATCGTCTGGAAGTCTTAAACCAGAGTGGCGAACTGGGCGCCGACCTGGGGATCTGGACGCGGGATCAGAACCGCATCATGCGCCTGGGAGAAGCCATCCAGGCGAC
>JAPORZ010000222.1 GCA_026709915.1 Gammaproteobacteria bacterium | reverse complement strand
AGCGGTTTGTCTGGTATAACCAAGGCAAGGGCTCTTGGTGCGCGAGGGACTGGTACCGGTCCTGTATGCATTCGGGATGGCATGATGCTCAATCAGAAAGAATAGGAAATAGCGGCTGGCAGGATGAAAACGGTAACCCGATAACAAATAGCCCTGATGGATGGGTGACAGGGTACTCCTCACATGACGATGGCAGGGTCGCACCGCAGAAAATCTATGTCTCTGGTGGTCAGATCATTGTCTATCCGTATGTGTGCCGCGGGTCCCTGAAAAAGAGCCCGGGAGATCCGGGACAGCGGATCCAGTCCAACGATGCCCTGGCGCAGGAATACTTTCCAGATCCCACCCTAGCGGAAATCCGAAGGTATATCAGTTCCGGGGCGTGCAACGGCTGCGCCGGGCAAGGGAATTTAATGGGAAACGGCTGCTAGACACACGCGGGGCGGTCTGCGGATCGCCCCTCATCAAGGTGCGTGCTGCCTTTCAGACCATTGATGTTCTGTACCCGGGCAGTAACAGCTTCTTCAATTTCATTACCGGTAACCTGTAAAAATGCCCACGGTGGCATTTTTGAAACTTGGTCCACTTTACAAAAAGGCGTAATATCGAATATTATAGATTCAATCTTACGCTAATATTGAATCTATGCGTTGCAGATCTCTACTTTCACAACTACGCTCGCTCGCTACCACATCGTCTCTGGGACGCATCATAGTATTGACCGGGGCGCGCCAGACCGGGAAAACTACGTTGGCTCAGCGCGGGTTTCCCGAGTATGTCTACCTGTCACTGGAAGACCCCGTAACCCGGCCCGAATATAGCGCGCTCAGCGCCGCACAATGGCGCGCTGGTTATCCGGTGGCAATATTGGACGAAGTGCAAAAAGCGCCAAGCCTGATCGAGTCGGTCAAGGCGGCTTACGATGCCTGGCCTGAGGTGCGCTACCTGTTGCTTGGCTCCAGTCAGATACTGTTGCTGGAGAGAGTGCGCGAGAGTCTGGCCGGACGCGCCGCCCTGGTGGAATTGTATCCGCTTACACTGCCGGAAATGTTGACGGAAGGCTGGCGCAACCCGGTGCCGGAATCGCGTTTTATTACTTGGTTAAGAAATGGCGCCGGGACAGCTTTTACAGGCATTCCAAGGGCCGAAACCAGTCATGCCCGCAGTGAGCTTGCGTTTCGGCAATATCTCCAATTCGGCGCCATGCCCGCGGTTGCAGCAGGTGAGTTGAACGAACCGGAACGCTATGATTGGCTGAGCGCCTATGTGCGCACTTACCTGCAAAGAGACCTGCGCGATCTTGCTAATTTGCGCGACCTGACTCCCTTTATCCGTGCCCAGAAAAGCCTCGCCAGCCTGACCGGGCAGCTTCTCAATATCAGTGAACTGAGCCGCCTTGCCGGCATCACGGCACCCACGGCAAAACGCTTTATCCAATATCTTGATCTCAGCTATCAGGTTATATTGCTCGAACCCTGGTTTCGTAACCTTGGCAAACGCCTGGTCAAGGCGTCCAAGTTACATTTTCTCGACCCGGGCATTCAGCGCAGCCTGTTACAGCGCCGCGGCGAGCTTACCGGCGCCGAGTACGAAAGCGCCGTGGTTGCCGAGATTTTCAAACAACTGAAAAACAGTCGCTTACCCGTGAATTGCTATCACCTGCGTACCGCCGATGGTCGTGAGGTGGATTTACTGCTGGAGTTGGAGACTGGCTTTGTGCCAATCGAAATCAAACAGACTGCACGGGCCTCAGCAAGCGCTACGCGCCACTTGAAACGGCTGGAAGACATTCTGGACAAACCCGTGCTTCATGCCTTGCTCGTATCCAACGACCCCCAAATTCGTAGCTTGGGGGATACTATTACTGCGGTTCCGGCGCCTTGGTTATTAGCGTTTTAGTGACTACTCGCGTTACAATAGTCTCAAGCCAAACCGAAATAATTTTAGGAGCACAACATGAAAGCAGTTGTCTTAGCAGAACTCGGTGGGCCGGATAATCTGACAATCAAAGAGGTGGATACACCTGAACCGGGTCCGGGCGAAGTACGGGTGAAACTGAAAAATTCCGCCCTCAACCGGCGTGACTACTGGATGACCATCGGCAGATATCCGCGCACCAGCCTGCCCTGTATTGCCGGTTCCGACGGAGCCGGAACGATTGATGCCGTGGGGGCAGGCGTTGATGATGCTGTGATGGGTAGAGAGGTGGTGGTGTATCCGGCACGGGAGTGGGGTGACAGCGAGGTCGCGTTCGGGCCGGATTTTCGCGTACTGGGTATGCCCGACCAGGGCACGTTTGCCGAATATATCTGCTGCCCGGCAACAGACGTGTATGACAAACCCGCGCATCTGGGCTGGGAGCAGGCGGCCGCGGTGCCGCTGGCTGGCCTCACCGCCTGGCGCGCGGTCGTGACCCAGGCGCAGGTGCAGGCCGGACAGACGGTACTGGTGACCGGCGCCGGCAGTGGCGTGTCCACCTTCGCCATCCAGTGGGCCGCCGGGCTCGGCGCTGAGGTCTATGTGACCAGCGGGTCGCAAGATAAAATCGAAAAAGCCCAGGCTATCGGCGCCGTCGGCGGTATCAGCTACCGGCAGGCGGACTATCATAAAACCCTGAGCAAGCAGGCCGGCGACTTTAACGCCATCATCGACAGTGCCGGTGGGGACGACATGAATAACCTGTTAGGCACCCTGAGACCTGCCGGAAGATTCGTATTCTTCGGCGCCACCATGGGCATCCCCGCAACCGGACTGGCATTACCGAGACTGTTTTTTAACCAGACTCGCATACAGGGCACGATGATGGGTTCCAATGCCGAGTTCAAAGCCATGCTGGATTTTGTCAGTGACAGGAAAGTCGAACCGGTCGTGGACCGGGTATTGCCCATGAGCGAAGCCGTGACCGCGCACAAGCTGCTGGAAACGTTCGGCCAGACGGGCAAG
>JAPORZ010000248.1 GCA_026709915.1 Gammaproteobacteria bacterium | reverse complement strand
TCGAGGCGCTGGTAATCCACCAGCTCCAGTTCCTGGCGCTGGTCCATGCGCGCCAGGGTGGGGAGCGCTGCCATGCCGACGGCGGTGCAGCCCAGTATGACCGGCGCCTGATACACCACCAGTTCGTCAATCAGGCCGTGCTGCAACAGGCTGCCGGTCAGCGTTGCGCCAGCCTCCAGTAACAGGTCGTTCACCTCGTGGTCCCGCGCCAGCGCCCGTAACACATTGTCAAGAAATTCGTCCTTGCCACCCGCCACAAACCGCACCTCTGCGCCGGCGCGCGCCAGCTCTCCACAACGCCGTTCATCTCCATTCCGGGTGAACACGATGGTGGCGCCGTCCAGGCTCAGCATCCGTGCTGCGGCGGGAAAGCGCAAGCTGCGGTCCAGCACTATGCGCAGGGGTTGTCTGCCACCGGTGTCGCACGCCCGCACGTTCAGGCGCGGGTCATCGGCGAGCACAGTGTTGATGCCGGTCATCACTGCCGAACTTGCCGCGCGCAAGGCTTGCACATCGTGGCGGGAGGCGGCGCCGGTAATCCAGCGACTCTCGCCTCCGGCCAAGGCCGTTTTGCCATCAAGGCTGATGGCGGATTTGGCGCGCAGGTAGGGGCGGGCGCGGGTCATCCTCGAAAAAAAACCCTTGTTCAGCGCTGTTGCCGCTTGCTCCATGAGTCCGGTTTCAACCTTGATGCCAGCGTCGCGCAGCGCACTGAGGCCGGCGCCCGCCACCTGCGGGTTCGGGTCGCGCACGGCTGCTACCACCCGGCTGACCCCGGCCTGGATCAGGGCGGCGGTACAGGGTGGCGTGCGTCCCTGGTGGGCGCAGGGTTCCAGCGTAACGTAAACGGTGGCGCCGCGCAGGTCACCGCCGGCGTCGCGCAACGCGTTGATCTCGGCATGGGGCGCTCCGGCCCGGCGATGCCAGCCGCAACCCAGTATGGCCCCGTCCCTGGCGATGACGCACCCCACCCGGGGATTGGGGTGGGTAGTAAAGCGGCCGCGTGCGGCCAGTTCCAAAGCGCGTGCCATGCAGGCAGAATCGGCTGCGCTCCAGGTCATCAAGCGCTGGTTTCGTTGAGCAGGTCCAACTGTGATTTTTTCAGTTCCGGGGGCATTTCACTTTCCAGCCGCGCAATCTCATCGAGAAACTCCCTGACATCGTCAAAACTCTGGTACACGGAAGCAAAGCGGAGATAGGCCACCTCATCGACAGATTTCAGTTCTTCCATTACCCAGTCCCCTACCTTCCTGGACTTGACTTCGCGCTCACCCAAGGAACGCAGCTTGTGCTTGATGTGGGAAATGGCTATCTCCACCTTCTGCGTCGTCACCGGGCGCTTTTCCAGGGAGCGCAATATGCCGGCGCGCAGCTTGTCCTCAGTAAACTGCTCGCGCCGGCCATCGGACTTGATGATACGGGGGTAGCTGAATTCCGCCGCCTCGTAAGTGGTAAAACGTTCCTTGCACTCCAGACACTCCCGCCGCCGCCGCACCTGATCGCCCTCATCGGCCAGCCTGGAATCGATGACCCGGGTATCTTCATAAGAGCAGAACGGACAGCGCATGATGCCGATTAGCGTAAAAGCGTTTCTGAAAATGCCACGGAGGGCATTTTCAGAGGCTCCTGTGAAAGCCGTTCAGCCATACATCGGAAACCGCTTACACAAGGTTTGCACTGCGCCTTTGACTTTCCCCAGCAGCGCCTCGTCACCCATGTTATCGATCACGTCGCAGATCCAGTTGGCCACTTCGGTAGCCTCGGCCTCCTTGAAGCCGCGGGTGGTAATCGACGGCGTGCCGATACGGATGCCGCTGGTCACGAACGGCGATTGCGGGTCG
Source organism: Gammaproteobacteria bacterium (assembly GCA_026709915.1). Lineage (GTDB taxonomy): Bacteria > Pseudomonadota > Gammaproteobacteria > Eutrophobiales > Eutrophobiaceae > JAAXHV01. Next base: position 1,123 of record JAPORZ010000248.1, on the reverse strand, counting down.
TTCGGCACTGCATTCTTGTTGACGGTGATATTGGCCCGATCCAGCGCTGCGTCCAACTCCTTGCCGGTAATGCCTTTGCCGATCAAACTGACCAGGAACAGGTGATTGTCGGTGCCGCCGGAGACAATATCCACACCGCGCTGCATGAATACCGAGGCCATGGCGCGCGCGTTCGCTATGACCTGTTGCTGGTAGGCTTTGAACGCCGGCTCCATGGCTTCCTTGAACGCCACGGCCTTGGCCGCGATGACGTGCATCAAGGGCCCGCCCTGGTAGCTGGGAAACACGGTGAAGTTCAGTTTTTTCTCTATCTCCGGGTTGGCCCGGGCCAGGATCAGACCGGCGCGCGGGCCGCGCAAGGTCTTGTGGGTGGTGGTAGTGGTTACGTCCGCAATCTGCACCGGGCTGGGATACAAGCCGGTGGCGATGAGGCCGGCTACATGGGCAATATCAGCAACCAGATAGGCGCCCACTTTATCGGCGATGGCGCGAAAGCGCGGCCAGTTAAGCTTGCGTGAGTACGCGGAAAACCCGGTCATAACCAGCTTGGGCCGGTGTTCTAAGGCAAGCTGTTCTGCCGCGTCATAATCGATCTCGCCGGTGTCCGTATTCAGGCCGTACTGCACCGCCCGGTAGACGCGCCCGGAGACATTGACCGAGGCGCCATGGGTCAGGTGACCGCCGTGCGCCAGACTCATACCCATGATGGTATCGCCGGGCTGGCACAGCGCCAGATATACGGCGCCGTTGGCCTGGGAGCCGGAATGCGGCTGCACATTGGCATAATCAGCGCCGAACAACTGTTTGGCGCGGTCAATGGCAAGCTGCTCGACCACATCCACGTACTCACAGCCACCGTAGTAGCGCTTGCCGGGATAGCCCTCGGCATACTTGTTGGTCAGCACCGAACCTTGCGCTTCCAGCACCCTGGGGCTGACGTTATTTTCCGACGCAATCAGTTCGATGTGTTCTTCCTGCCGGGTACGCTCGCCTTGCATAGCCTGGTAGAGCGCATCGTCGTAACCGGCAATGTTCATGTTGTTATTGAACATGCTTCACCTTAGTTTTTGAGATTAAAGGCCACCTCTAAAAATTAGAGGTGGCCGTGCAGCATTATGGATAT
>JAPORZ010000084.1 GCA_026709915.1 Gammaproteobacteria bacterium | reverse complement strand
TTTCCATTTAATTCTGACCGGTTCAGAGCTAACCAGCGCCGCCAAGACAAGGCGCGGCGTGCCTTGCGTGCAACCGCTTCCCGACCCGCTGAACCGGTCAAAATTAAATGGAAAGAGTACTAGGGTGCTTAGCTCAGTTGGGAGAGCGCCGCCCTTACAAGGCGGAGGTCGGGGGTTCAAGCCCCTCAGCACCCACCATTGGTTTACGGAGTGGTAGTTCAGTTTGGTTAGAATACCGGCCTGTCACGCCGGGGGTCGCGGGTTCGAGTCCCGTCCACTCCGCCATACATTCGGTCTCGCCCATTATCATAAGGGCGCCTCTAAATAGAAAACATCAGGATCACACTATGTTACAGGCGATAAGGGACCAGTTGAAAGGCTGGGTGGCGGTCGTTATTTTTTCTATCCTGATCATTCCCTTCGCATTCTGGGGTATCAACTATTACTTCGAGCAGTCGGGTGGGGTGGTCGCGCTTGAGGTGAATGGCGAGGAAGTTACCCTGGCTGACTTTCAACGCGCATACCAGGATATGCGCCAGCAGTGGCAGGCTGCATCCGGCGCGCCGCTGACCGAGGAGACTGAGCCGTTGCTCAAACAACGGGTCACCGAAGACCTGATTCGGGTGCAGTTGTTGCAGCAGGCCGGAGACAAGGCGGGGCTGCTGGTGGGCGACGCTGAGGCCTGGGAAGTTATCCGGCAGATACCCGTGTTCAACGACGACAACGGCTTTAACATGATGAGGTTCGAAGTCGCGGCAAGCCAGAGCGGTCTGACGCCGGCCGGATTTATGGGTCGGATCAAGCAGGATATGGCGGTGGAACAACTGCGCACCGCGCTGCTGGCTACGGATTTCGTGACCCAGCCCGAAGTGGCGGGGTATGCCGGCCTGCTGCACCAGACTCGTGATTTCTCCTACACCGTGTTGTCTTCCGACGAGCTCAAGGAAACTGTAACGGTTACGGATGAGCAAATTCAAGCCTATTATGAACAGGAGGGCCGTTACCTGGAACCGGAACGGGTCAGAATCGCCTACCTGGTATTGTCCGCGGCCAAAGTCGCCGAAGAAGTTTACTTAGAAGAGGGTGAACTGGAAACCTGGTTCGCCGAGAACAGGCAAAATTACGAAGTAGAGGAAACCCGCAAAGTAAGACAGATCCTGGTCAAGCTGCCCGAGGAGCCTACGGATGAACTGCGCGCGCAGATGCAGGCAAAAGCCAACGAACTGTATGCACAGGTCCGGGCTGGCGAGGATTGGGAAAGCATCGTGGTCAATCAATCCGGCGTCTATGAGAACGCGGTCGAGTTCAGTGAATTTGGCTTCCTCAGCAAGGGCGTCATGGAAGCGGAAGTGGAACAGGTGGTGTTTGCCATGGACAGTGGCGCCATCAGTGAGCCGATAACGTCCCCGCTGGGCTTCCATATCATGGCGGTGGATGAAATCCAGGGTGGCGCGCAGGCCGACCTGGACAATCTGCGCGACGAGGTGGAGCAGGACTTGCGTCAGGAAAAGGCCGAACAGCAACTCTACGAGCTGACCGACCGCCTGTCAGACCTGACTTTTGCCAACCCCGATACCCTGGAAGTAGCGGCGGAGGAACTGGGGTTGGCAATACAAACCAGTGATTACCTGACCCGGACCGACCCCGGCGCTGGCATTGTCTCTGAACCGGGCGTCATCGCGGCGGCATTCAGTGATGAAGTGTTGCTGGAAGAGAGTAACAGTGAACTGATCGAACTGGACAACAACCGCTATATCGTATTGCGGTTGCTCGAGCGCCTGAGCAGTTTCAAGAAGCCGCTTGCTGAGGTGCGCGCGGAAATTATTACGCGTTTGAAGTTTGAGCAGGCCAGAGACCAGACCCGGACGCAGGGGGAGACGCTGCTGGAACGGCTGCAACAGGGTGAGTCAAAAGACGATCTGGCTCTGGAGTTCGCCCTGAACTGGAATTCGGCGCAGGCTGTCACACAAGACGACGACAGCGTCAACCGGGCCGTGCTGCGCACCGCGTTTCGGGCCGGCGTACCTGATGCCTCGGGCCCGGTGTACGAAGGCGCTTCCATGGGCACGGGGGACTATGCCGTTGTCATTGTCCATACGGTCACCCCGGCTGACCCCGATACATTGGAGGAAGAACAGTCCGATGCAGTGCGCGCTCAGCTACTGCAAGCGCAGGTCACCGCCGCTTGGGAAGCCTACAACGACAATCTGAAAGCCGCAGCAGATATTACAGTCTTCCGGGAACTGCTTTAGCCGCCGCCCCCGGCCTTGCAATCCCGGCTATTTTGCGATCCCGGGCAAGCGTTCCGTAGCGGGTTTTATCCCCAGGTTGGCCTGTATTTTTTTCAGTATCCTGCGGGCCTGGCCGAGTTCTGTCGCGCTGACCCCGGTCAGGGCAATATCCCGATGCCGTTCGGCAGTTGGCAGGATGGCCTTGAACAGCTTGTTCCCCTTGCTCATGAGTTTAACCTGGGTGATACGCCGATCCTTTGCATTCTGGTTTTTCTGCACCAGGCCGTTTTCCTGCATCTCCGTGACGATCCGGCTAATCACGGGTTGTTTGATCGTAGTGCAGGCGGCCAATTCGCTGATGGTGCTGCGGCCACCGCGTGATTTCAGGCTGGACAATACACTCCACTCCTGATTAGAAACCTTGACAGGCCCCAGGTCGCTGCGAAAATTGTGATTCAGGACATTATTGATGCGGAAGATAAGGTAGGTGACTGAATCTTCCAGAGCCAACTCATCCTTGACAAGTTTTTCTCCCGATTTGGTTTGAATGTGCATAGCTGATGAATCCGATTGATAACGATGATTGTCGTATTAAAATGCGTGCATAACTATAGGCCACCTCTAAAAATTAGAGGTGGCCGTGCAGCATAGGGATATGCTGCCATTTTTAGTCACGTAAGTGACTGAAAATGAAGGAAATGAAAAATCACACTTTTTCATTTCCGTCTCTAAACCTTCA
>JAPORZ010000122.1 GCA_026709915.1 Gammaproteobacteria bacterium | reverse complement strand
GCCGGATGTAAGACTGCAAGACCTTCTTATCCCATCAACGGGTCACTTGACAATGCGGGCGGTGTCCATGTAAGAGGTGCCCTAAAATCGCCGAGAGCGTTGGCAGTAGCAGCGCCGGTGGTGTTTACTCTGCCCCCCCTCCCGCATTTGTGGCGCACTTACGTCTTCGTGCGCAGTTGTGGGAACAGTATCACGTCGCGGATGGAGGGGGAGTCGGTAAGCAGCATAGCCAGACGGTCTATGCCGATGCCCTCGCCGGCCGTGGGCGGCAGGCCGTATTCCAAGGCGGTGATGTAGTCGGCATCATAACGCATGGCTTCCACGTCACCGCAGGCGCCTTCCTCGGCTTGTTGGCGGAAGCGCCGGGCCTGATCCTCGGGGTCGTTCAACTCAGAGAAACCGTTAGCGATCTCGCGCCCGCAGATGAACAGTTCAAAACGCTCGGTAAACTCGGGCTGCGAGTCGCTACGGCGGGACAGGGGTGACACCTCCACCGGATAAGCGGTGATGAACGTGGGCTGCCTGAGTTGCGCTTCTGCGGTTTTTTCGAACAGTTCAAGCTGTAGCTTGCCCAGGCCATAGTCAGGCTTCAGCTCCACCCCCAGCTCGGTAAGGATGGCGCGCAACCGCTCCGGGTCGTCGAGTTCGCCGGGGCTAAGGGATGGGTTGTGCGCCAGGTTGGCCTCAGCCAGCGTCATGCGTTGGAACGGCCGGGTGAAGTCACAAGTCTCGCCTTGGTACTCCAGCGCCGTATCCCCATGCACGGCTGTTGCCAGGGTGCGCAACAGGTCTTCGGTAAGCGCCATCAGGTCTTCATAACCGGCATACGCCCAGTAGAACTCCAGCATGGTGAACTCGGGGTTATGTTGCGGTGACAGGCCCTCGTTGCGGAAGTTCCGGTTGATCTCGAACACTTTTTCAAGGCCGCCGACGACCAGCCGTTTCAGGTACAACTCCGGGGCGATGCGCAGGAACAACTCCATGTCCAGAGTATTGTGGTGGGTGCTGAAGGGTCGCGCCGCGGCGCCGCCGGGGATGGGCTGCATCATGGGCGTTTCCACTTCCAGGAAACCCTGCTCGCCCAGGTAGGCGCGCATCCGATTGATAATCCGGCTGCGCGCCAGGAATGTCCGGCGTGTGGCTGCGTTGGTGATCAAGTCCAGGTAGCGTTGGCGATAACGGGTTTCCTGGTCTGCCAGACCGTGGAACTTCTCCGGTAGCGGGCGCAAAGACTTAACCAGCAGCCTGAGGCTGTCGGCATGGATGGATAACTCGCCGGTTTTAGTTCTGAACACGCGCCCGGTCACCGCGATGATATCGCCGATGTCCCACTGCTTGAACGCGGTATAGGTCTCAGCTGAGAGGGCGCTGCGCTGCAGAAACAGCTGTATCTGCCCCGACATGTCGCGCAAGTGGACAAATGCAACCTTGCCCATAACCCGGCGGCTCATCATCCTGCCGGCCAGCTTGAACGTTGCCGTTTCCGCCTCCAGCTGTTCCCGATCCAGTCCGCCAAAACGCTCATGCAGATCGGCAGCCAGGGTGTCGCGCCGGAAGTCATTGGGATAGGCATTCCCGGTCGCGCGCAACTCGTCCAGCCGCGCCCGCCGCTGGCTGATTATGTCATTGTCGTCTTTGCTCTGCATTTTCAAGCCCGATATGACGCACGGAGGCACAGACTAACAAGAAAAGTATCCTGTACATCCATGTTAATTATATCCCCGCTTTAAGACTCGCTTCCAAGAAGCGATCCAGGTTGCCGTCCAGGACCGCCTGAGTGTTGCCGGTTTCCACCCCGGTGCGCAAGTCCTTGATACGCGACTGGTCCAGCACGTAGGAGCGAATCTGGCTGCCCCAGCCGATGTCGGCTTTGGTCTCTTCCAGGGCCTTCTGGTCTGCCATACGTTTTTGCAGTTCCAGTTCATACAGTTTGGCGCGTAGTTGCTTTAAGGCCTGGTCGCGGTTCTTGTGCTGGGAGCGGTCGTTCTGGCACTGCACGACCAGACCGCTGGGGAGATGGGTCATACGCACCGCCGAATCGGTTTTGTTGACGTGCTGGCCGCCGGCGCCGCTGGCCCGGTAGGTATCCACGCGCAGGTCGGATGGATCAACATCCACCTCTATATTGTCGTCGATTTCCGGCGAGACGAACACCGACGCGAACGAGGTATGGCGGCGGTTGCCGGAATCGAAGGGAGACTTGCGCACCAGTCGATGCACGCCGGTTTCGGTGCGCAGCCAACCGTAGGCATAATCACCCTGGTATCTGACGGTAGCGCTTTTGATACCGGCCACCTCCCCCGGAGACACTTCGATCAATTCGGCGCCGAAGCCGCGCTGTTCACCCCAGCGCAGGTACATGCGCAACAGCATTTCGGCCCAATCCTGAGCCTCGGTGCCGCCGGAGCCGGACTGGATCTCAAGAAAGGCGTTGCTGGGGTCCATGTCGCCGGAAAACATGCGGCGAAATTCCAGTTCTGCTATCTGCGTGGTGTAACCGTCAAGGTCGGCAACAATTTCTGCCACGGCCTCGTCATCATCTTCCTGTTTCGCCAGCTCCAGCAATAACTCCAGGTCGTCCACTCCCTGGCTCAGCGTGGTCAGCGTTCCTGTTGTTTTTGCCAGCAGCGCCCGCTCCTTGCCCAAGATCTGGGCGCGCGCCGGGTCGTTCCAGACATCCGGTTGCTCTAGCTCCTGCCTGACCTCATGTAAGCGTTTAACCTTGTTCTCATAGTCAAAGATACCTCCTCAGGGCATCAATTCTCCCCTGGCAGTCTTTGATTTGGGCAATAACAGAGCTGAGTTCAGGCATATCGGTTGCGGTTTTGTCGGGCGGGAGATTATAACAGAATACGGGAGCCTCTTAAAACTGATGTCAATAAAAAAAATACGAATTCCGGTTGATCGTGTTGTTGCCTGGGTTAAGATTCCCACTGTTCACAGCGTGCCGTAACTTATGGAAAACACATCTCTCACATCAGTTAATACC
>JAPORZ010000246.1 GCA_026709915.1 Gammaproteobacteria bacterium | reverse complement strand
CGCCGGCCCTGAGCCGCTACAGCGCCGCCTGTGTCTGGGCGCTGACGCTGTTTGCTATTTTTTATTCGGGGCTTGTTGTATGGGGAGTTTAATTCTACACCCACACCGAACTATCTTCCGGATGCTATATTTTTTTTGGTCATGGGTCTTATTCGTAAAACACATTTATCGTTGGATCACGCACATAAATAAAAATTAGAAGAAACCATCATATTATGGTATTTTTACCATAGTTATGGCAAAACAATACTTCAAATCACTCTATTTCAGTGATTACCCCACAGGCGGAAAAGCTATCACGCTTGCTTTCAGCGAGCCCGAGGCGCCCTACTACGGCAAGGTAAAGGGGTTCAGTAGTGAGGAAATCAGAGAAATCATTGGCATAAACAGCTACAAACAATTAGAACTGTTTGCTCGAAAAGAAGAACGCTCTGTCAACCAAGTTGCCAAAAGACTCATCAAGAAGCACATTAACGGCATTGAAAAGATAAGGTCACGGGATATAACTTTTGCCGGAAGTAAAATTGTTCCCTTTCAGAGATGGTATCCCTATATTGAGGGTTATTCGCCTGACTATATCAAAGCATTAATCACAAACTACTCACTTGAAAGCTGCAAAACAATTTATGACCCGTTTGTTGGTACCGGCACAACCATCTTTGCAGCAGTCCCGCTCGGGATAAAGACAATTTATTCGGAAGTTAACCCTCTCCTGCAATTTCTGATACAAGCCAAATTGTCAATACTGCACTCTGACGGGGTCGTTCGACAGAGGCTCGCTGCTCAGTTACGGCAGGTTGCTGGTCAAATTTTTTCCAGCATCAAATCTTTTGAAGAAGACAAGCACCTCCGGCAAAGCTACCACGCTTTATTCGGCAACAGTATCTATTTCGATGAAAGGGTCTATCTTGACATACTCCGCCTCCGTTCTTACATAGACGCAATAAAGCTGAAAAACAGGTTCTTGGCTGACGCTATAACCATTGCAGTTTTGTCTGGCTTAATTCCTGTTTCTCGTTTGAAAAAAGCCGGTGATGTTCGATTTAAAACGAAAAAGGAACTAGAAAAAGAGCACACAGAACTGAGTGAATTTCTTCCCGCCAAGTTAATTGAAATGGCAGAAGACATTATGAGAATGGACTATGCTCTAGCTCTCGCTCCCGAGTTCGTGGTGGCTAATGCTAAAAATATTGATCTTGCAAATGATCTTGTAATTGATGCAGTCATTACAAGCCCACCATACCTGAACGGTACAAATTACTTCCGTAACACCAAACTTGAGCTTTGGTTTTTACGCTACATCCAGTTCAAGAATGATCTGAGGCACTTTCGGGATCAAGCTTTAACGAGCGGCATTAATGACGTCAAGCTAAAAAGTGTGTCAGATAATAAGAATGAAACAATAAACAAGAGCGAACTACTCAAAAATACTTTTTTGTTGCTCGGCAAGCATGCCTATGACCAACGTATACCGGAAATGGCCCGTAACTATTTTGAAGATATGGATGACGTTTTTTTGAAACTCGCCACTCATCTGACGGAGCAGTCAAAGGTATTGGTTGACATCGGTGATTCTATCTTTGCCGGGGTTCACATTGCCACTGATGAAATATTGACAGAGATACTGCAAAAGTCAGGGTATACCTTCTTGGAAAAGAAGCTGTTGCGCCGGCGTCGGTCCAGAAATAAACAAGTACTCAGCCAGAGTTTACTGGTATTTGAACGTAGAAAGCCGACAGATAAAAGAAAGCGCATTAGCAACACTTTTTTTCAAGCTGAAGTGTGGCAGGATTTTAAAAACAGACTGCCTCATCAAGAACTTCCGTACTCCAAAAGAAATTGGGGGCATGGCCTGCACTCACTCTGTTCTTATCAAGGTAAACTGAAACCGGCGATTGCCCATCACTTGGTCAAAACATTTATCCCTGATGGCGGCAAGGTTTTAGATCCTTTCTGCGGCGTAGGAACAATACCGTTTGAGGCAGCACTGAATGGCACGAAATCCTATGGCATTGATATCAGCACGCCTGCCTATTACATCTCATCAGCTAAAGTTTCCATACACACCAGAGGTGCCTGTTTTAACTACATAAAACGACTTCACAGCTTTATCCAATATAACCAGTGTTCAGAATGCGAAATAAGTGAAGCAAAAAAATTTGGATTCAACAAAACCCTGTCAGAATACTACGAGGACAAAACACTTAGGGAAATTATACTTGCAAGACGATTTTTTAAGGAGAATTATCCGAAAAACTCCAGCGAAATGCTGGTTATATCTGCTCTTTTACACATCCTGCATGGCAATCGCCCTTATGCGTTAAGCAGGCAGTCACATCCGATCGTGCCTTACGCCCCGCACGGAGAATTTATATACAAGGATTTAATCAAAAATCTCACTGCTAAAGTCAACAGATCGCTGGATAAGGAGTTGCCGATCAATTTTACTCCCGGGAAAATTTTTAACCAGGACACGACTGCTGTTTGGCCACAGGAAATCAGCGATGTAGATGCCGTGGTCACCTCGCCGCCTTTCTTTGGAAGCACACGTTTTTATTTAGCGAATTGGCTTAGAATATGGTTCACAGGTTGGTCGGAGGATGATTTTAGATATCAAGTCAATTCTTTTATTGAAGAAAAACAGAAAAAAGACTTCGCCGTTTATAAAAACATATTCCAGCAAGCCCGAGAACGCTTAAAGAGAGATGGGGTTTGCGTATTTCATCTTGGGAAAAGCGTTAAGTGTGACATGGCAACGGAACTGAAGAAAGTGAGCAGGAGGTGGTTTCGTACAGCTGATTTATTCGACGAAAATGTTGCTCACTGCGAATCACACGGAATACGCGACAAGGGAACAGTGACATCCCACCAGTATCTGGTGTTGGTTTAATTCAAATTCAACAGTTTCTTATTTTCAGGCGAAAGATGACTTATCAGGCCGTAATGTTGAAGTATTTTTTTGATTTCTTGTACCTGTTTTGGCAAGTCAGATTCCTCACGCACCTGTAAAAACCTTTCAACCCCTTTATTGATGTCAATGTCATGGTTTCTAATGGGATGCTTGCTTGATATCAATTCGAGCGATGCACCGGTGATCTTTGCCAAATCAATCAATTCGTTATTCGTATAAAATTGGCTTGGCCACTTATCACGCTTATTCTCGTTAGCACTTCTTGAGAGTAATGCAGCGTTTTGTCGGGTGAGAGGATAAAGATATTTTGACGGAAGGATATGATCTATAGCCCATGAGTTGCGTTGGCTGATATCCAAAGGGATTTTTGTTTTGAAACACCTGTGATCAAAGCGGTCAAATAATTTTTGCAGGTCGATAGCTTCGTTTTCTTCCTTGAGAAATAAATCGGCAATTCTTCTCCTGACAGCTGACTCATGTAATTGCTGTCTGGTTCGTTTCGGATTCAATATCGCGTTTATTGCTCCCTTACAGCCTCTGCATTCCATCTGCCTCTCTAATGGTCCCCAGCTTGAATGCTTGCTGAATGCCTTGAAGGGCAATATTCGAGAGCAAACATTGCATTGTTTCCAATATGACTCCGGGTGCTCTGTTGCCGTGCGAAAAAAACCTTCCCAAAACCTGATAGCAGTCACAGACCCGGAGGCATTGTATTCATCCTCCCAATTTTCAAATGGTAACTCAGACTCTTTGCTGTGACTGAAATGGCAGTGCTCACACTCCCAGACACAATTCTCAACAGCTTTTTTGGGCATCAGTAATTTCTGCCCAATCCGGACATAATTTATTTTCCGACAGTTGACGCATGTATATGCTGCCCAAGCATCATGGTAAGGGATGCCTTCCAATCTTTCTATTCCCGTTACATTGATTGTTTTTCTTCTCGCCATATCAAAGTGGTTTCCACCTATTCAGTGATAACTTTATCAAAACACCCATGACCTACCCGAGATCTCTATTCAGATTGTACAGCCTTTGCCAATTTCAAACGCATCAACCGCGTAGCATGAGTGAGACATCTACAACGCCAGCCCTCCCAGGCTGGCGCCGCCGCAGATGTACCAGGTCTGGCCGGTGATGAAGCCGCTGTCTTGTTCGCACAGGAATTTGACTACTCGCCCGACGTCTGCCGGGGTGCCCAGGCGTTTCACCGGAACGCTTTGTGCAATCCGATCTTTCTGCTCACTCTCTTCGGGCGCCAGTTCGTGGAACATATCGGTGACGATGGGGCCCGGGGCGACACAGTTCACGGTGATGCCGTCTTTGGCCAGTTCCAGCGCCCAGGTGCGGGTGATGCCTATCTGTCCGGCCTTGGTAGCGGCGTAGTTGGTACGGGTGACCAGCCCTAGCACACCGCGTGAAGAAATCAGGATAATCCGTCCGTACTGTGCCGCGCGCATGGCCGGGATGAATTGCTGCGCTAAGGTGATGGCGCTGCCGATATGCAGTTGCGTCAGGTAGTCAAGGTCTTCGAGCTTCACGTCGTCGAGCAGGTCAGGACGGATGACGCCAGCGTTGTGTACGAAGTGTGTCACTGCGTAGTGTTGCGCAATCTCGCTACCCACCTGTTGCGTAGTCTGCATGTCGGCTAAGTCTGCCGTGTAATTGATCAGGCGTTCATGGGTAAACTCAGGCGCCTGCCGGGAAATATTGACGACCTGATAACCACTGTCCAGGAAGCGCCGGGTAATATCCGCGCCGATACCACGGTTACCGCCGGTGACTACTGCGATGTTAGTGTTTTGCGTCATATTTTATCTCTGTCTTATACGTATTTTCACCCATCGTTGAACTCAGCCTCCGGCTGTGCCGCCATAAACACAACCTGACCGGAGGCATCAGGTGTGCCCGTAACTTGCACCTTGGTCCCTGTCTGCAAGCACGACTCGGCCAGATAGACTACCATCACCGGCCCGCAATCGAGTTTTACCAGCCCCGTAAACACGGGCAGCCGGTCCATGAAATAAGGGTGGTTACTGGCCTGCAGCCTGGTCCAGGATAGCACGGCGCCGAGTGGGCTGACCTCCTCCCAGCACAGGTCGCCGGCAAGGCAGCCGCGGCAAAATTCCTGCGGTGGGTATTGTACCTGCCGGCAGCTGCTGCATACCGGTAGCTTGAACAAACCCTCGGTGGCCGCCTGGTTGATATTCTGCCATAGCGGGGAACGCGCGGCCGGAGGCGTTACCGTCACGCTCATTGACTGCTCCGCCCCGGAATTACGGCATGGTCCCGGAACAGGACAGATAACAAAGCGAACCTGTCAGTATTACTCATTGACCGCCCCGCCCCAGGATCATGGCGCTGGTGCACAGGCAACGGTCATAGTTCACCATGCCGTAGCCGCTTACCAGGCCGGTGTTTGCCCCGGGCACCTGGTTGGGCAAACCTGTTTCGGTCAGCTGGCGGATGGCCTCGACCGCGCCGAGAAAGCCGCCGGCAGCGCCGGCCTGCCCGGCGGACAACTGCCCGCCGCAAGTGTTGTGCGCCAACCCGCCGCCGTTCCAGGTCAGCGTTTGCGAGCGCACAAATTCCGGCCCTGCGCCTTTTTCACAAAAGCCCAGGTCTTCCATCTGGATCATAGCAATGACCGGATAATCGTCATAGGTCTGCAACAAGTCGATGTCGGCAGGCCCCAGCCCGGCCTGTTCGTATAATTCATCCCGATAGCAACTCCAACCGCCGCGCACATGCACCGGGTCTTCAGCCCAGGCATTATGTCGCTCCCCGGCGGCCAGTAATCTGGCGTAGGGCAGTTCCAGAGCCTCCGCCTGCGCCACGCTCATTACCAGAAAACCGTCCGCGCCGGCGACCGGCATGACACAGTCATACAGGTGCAGCGGCTCACTGATGGGACGGGCCTCGAGATAGGCAGCCAGGGTCAATGGCTTATTGAAAATCGCCCGACCTGCGGCCAGAGCGTTCTCGCGCTGGGCCACACAGATGCGGCCAAAGTCTTCTCGTTGCGCGCCGAACTGCTCCATATAATGGCGGGTAATCATGGCGAACACCGTGTTCGGCCCGCCGGCGCCGTAAGGATAGACGGCATCCGTGGCAAAGCGGCTGAAATTCTGCAGCAGGTGGGTGAAGGTATCGGCCGTGGCCGTATCAGCGCCGATGCAGGCGACAATATCGGCATCGCCGGCCTGCACTGCGCGGGCCGCGCGCCGGGCTGCCACCGGGCCACTGGCGCCGCCCATGGGTATCTGCTCTAACCAGCGCGGCGAGATGTCCAGGTACTCGGTCATGCTCACTACGCTGTCCGGCGCCAGGGTGAAGCTGGCAATAGCCAGGCCGTCCACCTGATGTTTCTGTAAACCAGCCTGTTTCAGCATCCGGGCAAACGTCATGCCGATGAACCAGGCCGCGCTATGCTCGCTGCGTTTCAGATAGGGCAGACTGGTTGCGGCGACCAGCGCCACCTCTTTATACGGCAACATGTTTGTGCCTGCGTTTGCGCACCCTGAGATCGATCCCGTTGCCCTCCTCTACCAGCTTGTTGGCCAGCGTTTTGATCTCACCGCGCTGCAATTTCTGTGAGGCGGTCATGGGTAATTCCGTAACGAACAGGTACCAGGCCGGCGCCTTGTAGTAAACCAAGTGTTGCGCGCAGAACTCGAACAGGGTTGCGGCCATGGCCTGTTCGGCGCTGTGCGCGTCTGCCTTGGCATCATTCAGGATGACGCACACCCCCACTTCCTCGCCCCGGGTCTCGTCATACACGGGCGTTACCGCGCAGTTGGCTACCGCAGGATGTTGAAACAATACATTTTCCACCTCCACCGCGGCGATGTTCTCACCGCTGCGCCGGATGATATTCTTGCGCCGGTCGACAAAATGGAACGAGCCATCGGCGCTGATACGCACTACATCGCCGGTGTGAAAATAGCCGCCCTCCCAGACCCGGGCCGTTTCCTCCGGGTTCTTGTAATAACCGGAGAAGAAGCCCTTGCGCGGATTATCACCCCGGGCGCGGATCAGCAACTCGCCCGGTACGCCGGCGGCAACGTCATGACCCTGCTCATCCACCAGGCGGTAGTCGATGATGTCCGGCGCCCGGCCGATGCAGCGGGCGCCGATGTGGCGCGGTTCCTTGTTGGCGGTAATGCACACATAAGTGCCAGTTTCGGTCATGGCCCAGCCTTCCACCAGAGGAAAGCCGAAGCGTTCCTCGAAACGCTGTAAGTGTTTCGGGTCAACCCCGGCGCCAAAGCCAAACTTCACCTGTGCGCCGACGTTATCGCACTCACTTTCAGGCTGGTTCAGCAGGATGGCCGGAATCACGCCCAGATAATGCAGGCAGGTGGCTTGCGATGCGCGCACCGTTTCCCACCAGGTGGAGGCATGGAAGCGGTCCAGCTGGATGATGCAGCCGCCGCTCATGATCATCGCCATCATGGAGCACAGCGCGTTCATGTGCACCAGTGGCAGCGGCGTCAGCAGGCGCTCCTGGCCATAGGTCAGTTGGCAATAGCCGTCGATATCCGCGTACCACTGGCCCATGCAGGTAAAATATTCATTGTTCAACATGCAGCCCTTGGGCGTGCCGGTGGTGCCGGAGGTATATAACACCGCCACCTCGGTGTGCTGGTCCGGCGCGCCCGGCGCGGCCGTGTTGCGGCACGGCGGCAGCTCAAGCATTGCCTCGGTATCCACAATAGGAATACTCGTGTCCGTCCCGGCCAGCGCCTCACGCACCTGGTCCCGGTAACAAGGCAGGCACAGGACCAGGTCGGCGTCACTGTGGTTGATAATATAGGCGATTTCCCGCGGCAGGAAACCGGAATTGACCGGCACCACGCTCACACCCAGTTTGTTCAGCGCCAGGAAATGCAGAAAAAACTCGGCGCGGTTATCCAGCATCACCGCCACGCGCACCCCGCGCCCGTAACCGGCGCCGGCATAGCGCTCGCTCAGGTCGGCGGCGGCCTGCAATGCCTGGGTATATGTATAATCAACCGACCCATCCTGATAGTTTCCGGTGGCCTGACGCGGGATATGCAGAAATGGCTGGGAGGAGACTTTAGTTTCAGCCTTCAGAAACTCATTGTACACTGTAGTCATTACAGATCAGATTTTGTCGGCCTTATTCAGCAGGTTTTGTAATGCAGGTAGCAGCTGAGGGATATCAGTTTGAATGATGTCCCAGATAACATCATCGTCAAGACCAAGATAATCGTGTGCCAAGCGGTTTCGCATTGCAACAATGCTTCGCCATTGAATTTCCGGGTATTTATCGCTTATCTCATTCGGGATATGAGTGGCAGCCTCACCGATGAGTTCCATATTACGCAAGGTGGCATCATAGACAAGTGAATCGGCGATGAAAGCGGCTTTGTCCATCCCGGATGTGTACGCAAGTACCTTTTCCGCGAATCCGATCATATCGCCTGCATACAAATGCCAATTCCAATCTTCTTCGACCTCGCTAAACATCGATCGCTTCCTTCTCCACATAAGGACGGAACTCTCTTCTTAGGGCTTTATCAGTGACTAGGTCAACTTGGCGCCCAAGCAGGTCTTCCAGGTAAAACTGCACCCCAAAGTAAGCTTTTGAAGTCGCCGGCTTGCCATAGCTCACCAGAATATCGATATCGCTGTCATCATTGGCCTGATCTCGGGCAACCGAACCAAACAAGGTAAGTCCACTGACTCCAAAGCGTTGAGCAAGAATCGCTTTGTGTGTCCGGAGAATATCCAAGACTTTATCTCTGTTCATAGGGTTCTCGATAAGTTCGCTAAAACATATTGGGATCATTCCATATCAGTATATCAATCCCTTGCCTGACAATCCCACCTTGCCCTACATCAACGAAAGAGAAAATGAAACGTGACCAGCTTCCTCGAATCGCAAACAGAGAGGGACGTCATAAAAGAGGATGAACTGGATGTTTGAGAATGAGCAGTCCCAAATTTTACGATGTTCCTAACTATTTTTTCCTCCGGATGGTTCAGGTTTAATTGCTTTTATCGTTTCCATGAAAGCCCCCACCATGGCACCGACATCACTAAGAGTACTTGGGATGATCAAGGTGTTGCTCTCCTTGGCCAATTTACCAAATTCTTCGATATACTGCTCCGCAACACGCAGGTTGACGGCATTGACTCCACCTTCTTCGTTTATAGCCTCAGCGATGTTTTTTATTCCTTCTGCAGTCGCGTTTGCAACTAGTTTAATTTCTTCGGCCTTCCCTTCAGCCTCATTAATCTGTTTCTTTTTCTCCGCTTCTGATAAGTTAATGATTTCTTGTCTCTCGCCTTCAGACACGTTGATCTTGGCCTGCTTTTCGCCCTCCGATTCAGCCACCACAGCACGCCGCTCTCGCTCAGCTCGCATCTGTTTCTCCAAGGCGTCTTTAACTGATTCTGGCGGCTCAATATCCTTAATCTCATAGCGAAGCACCTTTAAGCCCCAGTTTTCGCTGGCCGCCTTATCAAGCACGGTAACAATCTGGTTATTGATCATTTCTCGTTCTTCAAAAGTCTTATCTAGTTCTATCTTGCCAATTTCAGAGCGCATTGTAGTTTGTGCCAATTGTGTCGTAGCGAACTGATAATCTTCTATGCCATAACTGGCAGCTTTGGCGTTTAATACTTGTATGTAGAGAACACCGTCTACAATTACTGTGATATTGTCTTTTGTGATACAGGCTTGTGACGATATATTTATAGCTCTTTCCTTCATTGTATGGCGGTATGCAACTATATCCAGAAACGGTATCAGAATATGAAATCCTGCATCCAGAGTACGGGAATATTTTCCCAAGCGTTCAATAACATACTGTTCTCTCTGTGGCACAATTTTCGCTGTCTTGAAAATAACAACAACCACCAATATCGTGATTCCTAACGCCAATATGATTGATATGTTCATTGAGCGACTCCTCTACATCGCATCTACAATTAAGAGTGAATTTTTCCTGTTGACAATCTTGACTTTGTCTCCGACGGCCAGAGAATGTTTCTGGTCCGTTTGGGCGTCCCATAAGGCACCCCGATACATCACGCGTCCATGGTTTATCTGACCTTTCTCAAATCCAGATGTCACTTCCGCTACACTTCCTATGAAGTCATCGTCATCTCCCGTTGCTCTCTCACTCAGGGTTCGACCTGTAAACCAGTTCTTGAAAAACTTCCGCAACAATAATAAATACCCCAATGACACACCCGAAAAAATGAAAAAAGGTATTGAGCCACTACTGGGGATGCCTGCGAAAATCAGGAGACCGACCGTAATTGCCCCCATCCCGAAAAATATGAAGATTAGCCCCGGAGCTATAAATTCCAGAAAAATCAGGATAAATCCGATTAGCAGCCATATATGCTCAGCAGAAATTGTTGACATGATATTTTCTCCGCCACCTAACCAGTTATTTTCAGTCCCAAATTTTCTTTTTGAGCCAGACGAAAACCGAGGGTATTAGATTTCACATACGCAAGCCAACCCATCTTGGCTTTTTGTACCCTTACTCCATTGTATCAAAAAACCTGCCTTGACTGGCTCACCACTTGGATTGCGGAGTCGAGTCGTTCAAGTGGCATCCAGCAGCGCCCGTCAATCCCCAGGTCAGAAAACAGGACACTCGCCTTGTCGCAAGCCAGAACGGTGGCCGTGCCGTCTGCCTTCTCAATGAAGACATAATCGCCGTCTTGGCGCGAGCAGCGTATACTCATGATAACATTGCCATAGGAGTCAATGCCTTGGATCAGTGAGTGCGTCACTTTCTCGCAGTGGACATCGGATTTCATAAGTGCAACGACTATCATGCTGTTGCGCATTATCAGATTAACGCCAGCCATGCTCTCATAGGGCGTTTTTGCGTGGGCGGGTAAAAACAAGATAGCAGAAAAGGCTATTGCCAGAACATTGCGTTTCATATTAATCTCTGATTATGGGGGCGCGAGAAGGAAAATTTGACTTGTCTATGTCGGCCTGATCAGATCCTTCCCATTCTTCTTCAGTGTATCATGCCGGGCTATCTTCTTGAGACTGTCGTTAAAGTGGGTTGCGCTTTCGTCACAGCCTGGCTTTCGGGCTGTTTCAACCAGGCGCTTATGCTGGGTCTTTTTTCACTGGTGTCTGTAGTCATCCCTCAATTCGCCAGCGACAGCTTACGCGCGTAAAACGCTGAAAACGCTTTATTGCCATCCCCAGCTCAAAATGTTCTGTGCATTTAATCACTTCTTCAACACGATGTTCAAGTGCCTTTGCCGCTTGTAGCAGCGTCACCATAAACGTTTTTCCAAGCGTGGTAAGTTTCGTCATACCCTTGCGCGCGCCGCATCTGCGCGGCAAACGCGGCCGCTTCTGCCGCGGCGCGTGGGCTGTTGTCCGTAATTGAGAACAGCCAGGCAGCCAGGAAGCAGGCGGCCATGGAAAACAGGGTCGGATAGGTATAGGGAAACAGCGGTTGCTCGTAACCCAGCACGTTTACCCACACGTTCGGGCCCAGGATAATCAGGCTGACGGCGAGCAACAGTCCGGTATAGCCGCCATACAAGGCGCCGCGGGTGGTAAACCCTTTCCAGTACATGCACAGGAACAGTACGGGGAAGTTGGCGCTGGCCGCGATCACCAGCGGCAGGGTGGCCAGCACCGCTACGTTCTGGCCCTCGAACAGGATTGCCAGCAAGATGCCCACGATGCTCAGTACCACCACCGTCAGCCTGGATACGCGCAGTTCTTCTGCGTCAGTGCACTGACCCTTGCGTATTACCCCGGCAAACAGGTCGTGGGAAATAGTCGCGGCGGCAGACAGCATCAGCCCCGACACCACGGCCAGGATAGTGGCGAATGCCACCGCGCAGATGAAACCCATAAAAATATTGCCACCGATGATTCGGGATAAATGCACTGCCGCCATGTTGCTGCCGCCGTGTACGGCGAGGCCGCCGCCGGTGAATGCCGGATTGTCCGTCAGCAACACGATGGCGCCCAGGCCGATAACCAGTACCAGCAACTGGAAATAGCTGATGATGCCCATGGCCCAGGCTGCGGAGCGCCGGGCCTGCACGCCGTCCGGTACGGTAAAAAAGCGCATCAGCACATGCGGCAGCCCGGCAGTGCCGCCGATGAACGCCAGACTTAAAGACACCACGGAAACGATATCCGGGTACAGCAGGCCCGGCTGCATGATAGCCTGCCCTTGCGGGTGAGCGGCCACGGCCTGGCTTGCCAGATCGTTCACATTAAAGTCAACGGCCAGCAACACGCCGATGGCAAGGATGGTGCCGCCGCCGACCAGCAAGGCGGCCTTGATGATCTGCACCCAGGTGGTGGCGAGCATACCGCCAAAGGTGACATACACCGTCATCAACACACCCACTACCAGCACCCCCTGGACATAGCTGAGCCCGAACAGGGCTTCAAACAAGGTCCCGGCGGCGACCATCTGCGCCAGCAGATAAGGCACGGCAACGGCCAGGGTGCCGGTCGCCGCCAGTATCCGTATCGGCCGGGCTTCAAGCCTGATCGAAACTGCATCGGCAAAGGTGTATGAACCGAGATTACGCAGCTTCTCTGCAATCAGCAGCAACACCACCACCCAGCTCAGAATCATATTGATAATAAAAAAGATAGTGTCATAGCCGCCAACGAAGAACAGCCCCACCAGGCCCAGGAAGGAGGCTGCGGACAGGTAGTCTCCGGAGATGGCAATGCCGTTGCGGATGCCGCCGATGGCGCTGCCGGCAACGTAAAAATCTTTTCTGGAACGGGTACGCCGCGCGGCGTAGGCGGTAATAACCAGAGTGGCAACAATGAACAGCGAAAATGTCGCGATGGCCGGGTAATTCAACTCAGCCATGGTCAGGCGACTCCGGCGCGTCCCGCGGCGCGGTATTGACCTTAAGCACGTAATACAGGGCTGCCGCCAGTATCATCGCGATGAGACACAAGCCCCCAACTATGCCGATGGAGATCACGCTCCCCGCCGCCACCGGCGTACCCATGAACTCCCTTGCATACACGCTGAGCAGGTCAAACCCCAGCACCAGACTGATCAGCGCACCCACCAGTATGTGAGACAGCCGATCATGGCGACGCCCGGTTTGCCGCCACCCCCCCGCTTGCGTGGGAGTGGCGCCGGGCTTCGGCGGACAGGATTGCCTCGTCTTTCCAGGCCCAGTCACAGATAGATCAGGATGTTTTCCAGCGGCGCGTCGCAGTTGAGCAGGTCTACGCGCTTGGCGGCAATTTTGAAGCCTTCCTTGACGACGCGCAGGCGGTGTCGGTAGGCTCCGGCAAATACGTCCTGTTGCTCGCGCCGGTACTGCAACATAACAAAGCGCGAGTTGACGCAGTATTCTGAAGTGTTCTTATCAAAGCTATCAAGTATCACATTGCTCACCAGATGCACGCTGCGCGGTTTGGGTTGCAGGGAAAACGCATTCGGGTGCCGGTAGCGTTTCACGCGCACGGCGCGCAGCAGCCCGGTCTCGTAGATCAGCGAAACGTGGTTGTGCGGGTCCGGCTGGTCCGCCGCCGCCGGCACCCAGTACTCGGCGTCCTCCAGATACAGGTCGTTCCATTCCTCCCAGCGCTGCTCATCGAGCAGGCGCGCCTCATGGTACAAAAACTGTTGTATGTCGTTAAGATCTGCAGGATTATTCGATGACTTTCTCATGCGGCCGTCACCATGTAATCCTTCCACGCGTCAAACTGGTGACGGAATACCATGTCGGAAGTCCCCACCGCGTGTCTGGCGCCGTCTGCATCCAGCTCATCCTGCCCCAGGTAGCGGTGCTGGCTCACCCACTCATTGCCGTCCTGCGTTTGCAGGCCGTGTTGCAGGCGGTGGTAGGCTTCATAGTCATCAGGACCGACCAGATTGGCGTGGGAATTGATCAGGTTGCAGTAAGTGACGGAACGCCGGAACAGTTCCTCCGGCGCCCCCACCTGCCGGAATACCCAGGACTCGATCACGGTTTTATCCACTGCCACAGGCTTGACCACGCGAATCGAAGTGATGGCGCCTTTAAGAGTAAAGCTGGGATACACCACGGTGTTATGGCGGTTGACGGCAAGGATTTCCCGGGCCTTTTGCTCTCCGTATTTCTCCACCAGGGCCTCCATGTAACCGGGAATCGGCGAGTAAGCCGAGTGGATGCTGAACTTGCCGCCGGTGACACTGTGCCCATAATCCCAGGCTGTCAGACCCATTTTTTCAAAAAAGTCGTAGTTGTTGGTGAACGGCGCCAGCATCTCCAGCTCAAACGGCAGCGGGTCGCCCTCTTGCAAGCGCTCGTCGAACACGCGCTTGGCGGTGCCGCTGGAAGACTGGTGCACCACCATGGGGTGCATGGCGTCGTTGAGGTTTTCCACGAACATCTTCCAGTTGGAATCGTGCAGGTAGCGGAAGCAGCCACCGGCTATCTCAATGCGTCCTTGCGGAGAACGTTCGACCAGGTTGTCGATGGATGCGGCAGCGCCGCCCAACCAGGTTTTAAGATCCGGCCCGGCGGCATCCAGACTGGCAAATACCAGGCCGTGGTAGCTGTCCACCCGGGCCACGCGGCGCATGTCGGAACCGGGTTTGCCCTTGCCGAAATCCACACCGTCATAGCCCTCCGCATTAGGCACATGGATCAAGGCGCCGTCGGTGTCAAACACATAACCGTGGTAGCTGCAACGCAGCTGTGGCAGGTTGCCGCAGGTATCGCCTACCACCTGCGCGCCCTTGTGACTGCAGCGGTTGAACAGCACGTGCACCTTGCCGTCCCGGTGTCGGGTCATCACTACCGGCTGTTTACCAATGCTGGTGGCGAAATAATCCCCCGGCTGTTTAACCTGGCTGTCATGCCCCACATAAATCCAGGCCCGGTTCCAGATGCGCGCCAATTCCAACTCGAAGATGTCCGGGTCGGTATAGACTTTCTTATGCACGGCATCCCGCCTGATCAGATCCGCCAGTTGCGCGTCGGTATAATGTTGCATCATGGTTCTCCTGCCGCCTGCTATGCCGTTAGCGCGGAATTATAACGCAACTTCTGCTGCTGTTGTTTATGAATTGGAATCACGGTATCGTGCCCCCATGAAACCCTATTTTGAAAACATGCAACGCCTCGGCAAGGAATTAAAACAAGGCCGCATGAAACGCGCCGCCGCAAGCATGGAGCAGTTGCAGCAGGTCGAGGCCGAGCTCGCACAGCGCCGGGAAGCGGTCGAACAAGCCGGCTTCTCCACGCAGCAGATCAATCAGCGCGGCGCCATGACCGTCTGGCAGCGCCTGAAATACCTGATCGACCCGGGCAGCTGGCGCCCCCTGCACAGCTTGTACAATCCGGCTGAGAACGCCAACGGTTCCACCAACGTGGTGGACGGGCTGGCCCGGGTGGCGGGACGCTGGGCCGTGGTCATCGGTTTTGACAACAAGGTGCTGGCCGGGGCCTGGCTGCCGGGCCAGTCGGAGAACATCCTGCGCGTGACCGACCTGGCCAAGCGCCTGCAGATCCCGCTGATCTGGCTGGTCAACTGCAGCGGCGTGAAGCTGGACGAACAGGAAAAATTCTACGCCAACCGGCGCGGGTCGGGCACGCCGTTTTACCGTCATGCGGAATTGAACCAACTGGGCATCCCGGTACTGGCCGGTATTTATGGCACGAATCCCGCCGGCGGCGGTTACCAGGGCATCAGCCCCACCATTTTACTGGCGCACAAGGACGCCAATATCGCCGTGGGTGGCGTCGGCATCGTCTCGGGCATGTCGCCGAAAGGCGGTTTCAGCGCCGAGTTGCTGGAAGATCTGGTGGAAAAGACCCGTAGCTTCAGCGCCAAACCGCCGGGCCGGGTTGAGACACACTACGCTGAGACCGGCTTTTTTACCGAGGTGTATGATGAAGAGACCGGCGTGCTGGATGGCATCCGGGACTACATGGAAGCCATCCCCGCCTATCAGCCCAGGTTTTTCCGGGTGACCGAACCCGCCGAGCCGGTGTATCCCATTGAGGACTTGTATTCCCTGCTACCGTATAACCCGAAGGAAGTCTATGCCTTCGATGAGATACTGGCGCGGGTGGTGGACGCCAGCGAACATCTGGAGTTTCGACCGGACTACGGGCCGGAAGTCTATACCGGCTTGTGCAAACTGGACGGTTTGCCGGTCGGTTGTATCGGCAACCGTTCCGGCTATCTGGGCAAAGGCTACCCGGAATATGCCGACTACCCCGGCATGGGCGGGAAACTGTATCGCCAGGGCTTAATCAAGATGAACGAGTTTGTCACCCATTGCGGGCGCGACCGCATCCCGGTGATCTGGTTTCAGGACACCTCCGGCATTGATGTGGGCGAGCTGGCGGAGAAGGCCGAACTGCTGGGGCTGGGTCAGTCGCTGATCTACTCCATCCAGCAGACCGACGTGCCCATGCTGCTGGTGACGCTACGCAAGGGCACAGCCGCCGCCCATTACCTGATGGGCGGGCCGACTGCCAATCGCCACAACGCCTTCACCCTGGGCACGGCGGCAACCGAGATCGCGGTGATGCACGGCGAGACTGCGGCGGTAGCCATGTACGCCCGGCGCGCGGTCAAGGAACGAGATGCCGGCAAACCCTTAGATGAGGTCGCCGCCAAAATGAACACCCTGGCGCAGCAGTACCGCGAGCATTCCCGGCCGGAATACTGCGCCCGTCACGGTCTGGTTGACGAGATTGTGGATCTGGCGCAACTCAGAAACTATCTCACCGCGTTTACCGGCGCGGCCTACCAGAACCCCCGTTCTATCTGCCCCAGACACCAGATGATATTACCCAGGATTATCAGGGGCTGACCTATGGGGCAAGCCCTGGAAGTCTTCCTGAACGGCATCGGCGGTGTATTCGCCGGTATGGCGATGCTGTACCTTGCCATCCGACTGCTGGCGCTGGTTCCCGACAAGCAAGAAGACTAGTTGTCAGATTGAGAGAGTGCCGGTGGCGTTTATAGAAAACATGGGCATTTTTGCCATCACGCCCGGCCTGTTGCTGATGTGGCTGATCGGCCTGGGGTTGATCTATCTGGCTATCACAAAAAAGTATGAACCGCTGCTGTTGCTGCCTATCGGCTTCGGCATCCTGCTCGCCAACCTGCCCTTGACCGGGCTGATGGAAGCCGGTGACGGCCTGCTCTGGCGCTTCTACCACCATGGCATCGAATGGCGCATCATCCCGCCGCTGATCTTCCTGGGTCTGGGCGCGCTGACCGATTTCGGGCCGCTGCTGGCCCAGCCGCGGCTCATCTTCCTGGGCGCCGGGGCGCAGGTCGGTGTTTATCTGACCTTCTTCGCCGCCTGCTGGCTGGGCTTCGAGGTGCAGGACGCCGCCGTCATCGGCATTATCGGCGGCGCCGACGGGCCCACGACCATTTTTCTGGCGGCGCAACTGGCGCCGCACCTGCTGGGCGCGTGCGCAGTGGCGGCCTACTCCTATATGGCGCTGGTGCCGGTGATCCAACCGCCCGTCATGCGCCTGCTGACCACGGCCAACGAGCGCAAGATCCGCATGAAAAGAGGCCGCAAGGTCGGCGCCAGAGAGAAACTGCTGTTTCCAGTCATGGCGGCGCTGGTGATCATGCTGATGGTGCCGGCGTCAGCCCCGCTGGTGTCCATGTTCATGCTCGGCAACCTGTTCCGCGAGTCCGGCGTAGTCGAGCGCCTGACCGATGCCGCACAAAATTCCCTGATGAACATCGCCACCATCTTCCTCGGCATCAGCGTCGGCGCCACCATGAACGCAGAGACCTTTTTGCGGACTGACGTGATTATCATCTTCTTCCTGGGCCTGTTTGCATTCATGATCAGCACGGCCAGCGGCATCCTGCTGGCAAAGCTGATGAACCTGTTCACCTCCAATAAAATCAATCCCTTAGTCGGCGCCGCCGGCGTCTCAGCCGTACCCATGGCCGCCCGGGTGGTACAGAAGATGGGCGCCCAGGCCGATAAAAAGAACTACCTGCTGATGTTCGCCATGGGCCCCAACGTCGCCGGCGTAATCGGCACCGTCATCGCCGCCGGTATATTTCTGACGATTTTGAAGTAACCACTTGGAGGACAATAGAGATATCAAGGCACGTTAAAAGAGCAAGGATAGCCTCATTTATCTTCGCGCTTCTCCATCCTGGAGATGCTAAAGCCGCCACAGTCAGCGGTGATCTCTTGAAAATCAGGTATAGGTCCGGTTCGAAGAAAGTTCCTGTCAGGAATATTCATACCGCAGAAATAGCGGATGGCTGGTTTTGGAGCGGCATTCACATCCGATCATTATCCCGGATAATCATCATATCCGGGCTGTCTCGAAACGCCGCAAAGACCTTCAAAAAATCGCTGGAAAGTGCAAGAGTGGGCTGGTGGACAAAAACTCTTACAGCAAATTCCGAATCACTCCGTTCCGTTTACAACCGATTGGAACAGTTTAAAGACCCATCCCGCTACATAACTCACAGTACCCTTGTTAATCTGGTACGTGAAGCTAATGATACGGTCAACAAGTTTCCTTCTCAATGGCCCGATAGCCTATCTGATACTGAGGAAATCCAGATGTTGAAGTACCCGCAGGTCTTTCTGACCGACCCCAGAAAACGACGAAGGCAAGCTAATGACACCTTCATTGCAAATGAGTTGGTGCGTTCAAAGGAACTCTTCGACAAAATCGAATCAAGGCCACTCACTGATGAGCAGCGCAGGGCGGTCGTTGTTGACGAGAACCGAAACCTGGTGATTGCAGCTGCAGGTAGCGGTAAAACTTCTGTGATTGTAGCCAAGGCTGGCTGGCTCATTCGCAAACGATATCGTCATCCATCGGAGCTGCTGTTGCTGGCATTTGCGAAAGACGCCCAGAATGAAATGAAAGAAAGGGTTCGAAAACGCCTCGGCAACGAAGTGGGAGAGCAGATCACAGTTCGAACTTTCCATGGCTTAGGCACGGCTATCATCGGCGAGGTGGAGCACAAACGCCCAGCGCTGTCGAGAGTGGCCGAGGATGATAAGGCCATGTTTTCTCTGTTGAAAGGCATCATTATCGATTTGGTCGCCAATCTGAAATTCTCGAAAATCATGATCAAGTGGTTCCAGGAATTTTTCGCTCCCTATCGGAGTGAGCATGACTTTAAGACACAAGGCGAATACTGGCACTACATCCGTACAAACGAGATTCGGTCGCTACAAAATGAAAAGGTCAAAAGCTTCGAGGAATGTATCATTGCAAACTTCCTGTATCTCAATGGCGTACCTTATGAATATGAAAAGCCTTACGAGTACGAGACTGCCACGCCAGAAAAACGTCAATACCAGCCAGACTTTTACCTTACTGACGCTGGAATTTATATTGAACACTTTGCACTCTCCAAATCAGGTAACACTCCTTCATTCATAAACGGAACGGAGTACTTGGCGTCCATGGAATGGAAACGGCGACTCCACTCCAAACATGACACGGTACTCATTGAAACCTTCAGCCATGAAAATGACGATGGCAAACTCACTGAGCGTCTGGCTGCCAAGCTGACCAACCATGGTGTGACGCTTTCTCCGATACCCCCCGACAAGGCTTTCAATATCTTGAAAGAACAAGGTCGTATAGATCCATTCACGC
The DNA here is from genome assembly GCA_026709915.1 of Gammaproteobacteria bacterium. Classification (GTDB taxonomy): domain Bacteria; phylum Pseudomonadota; class Gammaproteobacteria; order Eutrophobiales; family Eutrophobiaceae; genus JAAXHV01. Next base: position 6,024 of record JAPORZ010000246.1, on the reverse strand, counting down.
GCCTTGTTGCCACTTTTCTCCAGCACTACAAGGGAGCGCAGTTATCTGCCGATGAAATTTCCAGGCGGGCCGCGAAAGCACCCAACCGTCTGCGGGCCGAAGCTTTTATTACGGTCTTTAAGCCGATCTTCGAGCGCTATGAGGCTTTTCTGAACAAACAGCAGCAGATTGATTTCAATGGCATGATCAGTAAAGCGACGGAACATGTGGAAAAAGGGCGCTACCGTTCGCCGTATGGCTACATTCTAGTCGACGAGTTCCAAGACATTTCTCCAGGAAGGGCGCGGCTGTTAAAAGCATTACTGGAAACATCAGAAACCGCACAGTTATTCGCTGTCGGTGATGACTGGCAGGCGATTTACCGATTTACCGGTTCGGACATCGCGATTATGCGAGAGTTTCAGGAGCGCTTTGGTGAAAGTGAGCGCATCAATCTGGAGACAACATTCCGGTGCTCAAACCGCATCGCTAACATTGCAGCGGAGTTCGTTCTTAAGAACCCATCACAAATTCGCAAAAATGTGTGTGCCGTACACGAGGCTAATAAGCCTGGCGTGCATATCGGCTTATCCGCAGAGGATTGCCCCGATCTGCTCAGGGAATCACTAAATAAGATTGCCGCAGACGTAGCGGAGCGTGGCGAGCAGTCCACCGTCATTTTATTGGGTCGATACTGGCGCTCCAAGCCTCATAACTTTGATCAGTTGAGGAGGGAGTTTACTAATCTTGAGCTTGCCTACATGACCGTGCATAGTTCAAAAGGTCTTGAGGCCGACTACGTTGTAATACTGGACTTGTGCTCCGGGAAGTATGGCTTTCCTTCAGAATTTACTGATGACCCTGTCCTTGATCTCGTCCTTGCAGCGCCCGAGAAACATCCGAATGCTGAGGAACGGCGCCTGTTCTATGTCGCTATCACCCGCTCCAGACGCGGTGTCTATCTTCTTGCTGATAGCGGGCCGCCTTCCGCGTTCGTTACTGAATTGATAAGAGACGGCTATGATATAACCGTATTCGGGCGACCGCTTGACAAAGATGTTGCCTGTCCAAAATGCGTAGAGGGGCGGCTTAAGCGAAGAGACAACCCTCATAATGGGAATACATTCTACGGTTGCTCAAACTACCCGTACTGTGACTACACTCAATCCTCCTGTCCAAATTGTAAATATGGCCTCCTGGTAAAAGCCGGTGAAAAGTACCGATGCCAAGACTGCGGTCGTTCTGCGCAGGTATGCCCGGCTTGCAGCGGTTGGCTGCTAACGAGAAGTGGGCAACATGGACAGTTCCTTGGTTGTTCAAATTATCCCGGCTGCAAGTACACCCGCAACATTGCACGAAATTGATTTTGGTGATATCGCACGTCACGTGCTGAGAATTGTAAACGGATACACATCGGGATGTTGCGGAATGTTGCGGTTGCGGAATGTTGCGGCTGCTTGACTCCGATTCCGGATCGGTATAGCGTGATTGCAGGAGAAGATCACAAGAAGACATTTACAATGTCCGAAAAAGCCATATTTGAAACGCAACTGAAACAGTTTGTAAATGGACTGGATAAACATATCAGTACGCCTGATGGACAGTGGACAGTTAAGGGCTTTATTGACGTTCTCAAGAACGTGTACTCGATTTCCTCTGACACCAAGATCGTTTCAAAGATACTGGAAATTCATCTGTTCCCTCGTATAATAGAATTTGCAGACAAACATGGTTACAGGGTGGTTTTACCGGAGCATCAAAACTACTACCCTGATATTTCGTTCTTGTCTGTACAGGACGAGTCTGTTCGGTTTGCGGTAGATTTCAAGACAACCTACCGAAAGTCCGAGAGTCCGCATCTGTGTAACGGTTTTACCCTGGGGTCGCATGGTAAGTATTTTGAAGACAGGACAAGCGTAAAGAATATCCAGTATCCGTACAGTTCCTATGCCGGCCATTTCTGTTTAGGGATCATCTATGACAGGTTGATTGATTCTGCTGTTGATAAAACCGGTACACATCATATAGACCAGCCACAGGCGATTACATCCGTCATTGGTAGCTTTCAGTTTTTTGTTGCCGAAAAGTGGAAGATTGCCAGCGACAAGCGAGGAAGTGGCAACACAGCCAACATCGGCAGCATCAATAACATTCAGGACATCATCAACGGCGACGGCATGTTTTCCCGTTTAGGGGAGTCATGGTTTGATGATTACTGGATGAATTATGGGAAGATTGCTGTTGCCGGTGAGCGCGGCAAGACCAGCCGAATAACGAAGCTGGCGGATTTTGTCCGGTATCGCAACGGCGATCCATCCCTGATTGTCCCGAAACGTAACAGATCCGCGAGGACTACGGCGTGAAGGTCAACATCCCGCCGATCAAGTCCCAGGGTATAAAAACAAAACTGGTTCCCTGGATAAAGAGCATCATTCCCGATGACTTTAACGGCCTGTGGATAGAGCCATTTATGGGGACGGGTGTAGTAGCCTTTAACCTTGCGTCGGAAAGGGCCGTATTGTGCGATTCAAATCCGCACTTGATCAACTTTTATCAGGGTATAGCAGACGGGCAGATAACACCCATATCCGTCAAAGCCTATCTTGAAAGGGAGGGGCTGGCATTGCTTGAAAAGGGCGATACGCATTACTACGCGCTGCGAGAGCGCTTTAATCAGTCCCATGACCCACTTGATTTCCTGTTTCTTAACCGGGCCGGATTTAACGGCATGATCCGGTTTAACCGGCATGGTTCTTTCAATGTCCCGTTCTGTAAAAAACCACAACGATTTGCGCGGGCCTATATCACGAAAATAGTTAATCAGGTCTCCCATATAGCCGATTTGTTGGCTGTAAAGCGTTTTACATTCATTTGTCAGCCGTTTGAAAAGACCATTGCCGCAGGCAATAGCGAGGATATTATCTATTGTGACCCGCCGTACATAAACCGGTATGTTGACTATTACAACGGCTGGGATGGTAATAGTGAAAAGCGGTTGTTTGATGCCATATCTTCAAGCCAAAGTCGGTTTATCCTGTCCACATGGCATCATAACGATTACAGACAAAACGACTACATAGAATTGTTATGGAACAGGTTCAATATTCTTCAACGGGAGCACTTCTACCATGTGGGGGCCAGTGAAAAAAACCGGAAACCGATGGTTGAAGCGCTCGTTACCAACATTTGATACCTCACAACGCCAACCATGAGTGACCCCGCGCACCACAACAAACCGCTTACTCACTACATACTCAAGTCCTGGCGCCAGCTGCTGACCCGACATCAGCTCGCCGTATCAGGATTTCGCATGGTCGATGGCGTGAGGCGGCGTGTTGATCTGCCCTTCAAGCGCAAAGGTCAGTACAAGCTGCAACCCAATAACCCCAGGCGTCCCGACGGCGCCGTGCATGAATACTGCCCGCCCGAACAGGAAGCATCCGACGAGTAACCCGCCGCACCGCGTCCATCGGTATACTGCTTGCTATACCGTCAGTTTTCGGCTATTTTTGACCTCATGCTATACCAAAGGATCACTCAGTTACCTTCCCGCAGCTTTTTTCTGTTCGGTGTGCGTGGTGTTGGCAAAAGTTCATGGGCGCGGGACATCCTGCCTGATGCCCTGCAGATCGACTTGCTGGATGAAGCGCTGTTTCATGATCTGCTGGCTACTCCATCACTGTTCCGTGACCTAGCCTCCGGTGTCGCAAGTGGCGAGTGGGTTATTATCGACGAAGTACAGCGCATACCCTCTCTCTTAAATGAAGTGCACCGGCTGATTGAGGGGCGTGGGCTGCGGTTTGCGCTACTGGGTTCGAGCGCCCGCAAACTCAAAACCGCAGGCACAAACCTGCTGGCCGGGCGCGCAAGCCGCAAAGCCATGTATCCGCTGGTTCCACAGGAACTCGGCGCCGATTTCAAGCTGGATGATGTGCTCAGGCACGGTAGCATTCCCCTGGTCTGGGCGGCCGAGGACCGCCGTGAGGTGCTTGAAAGCTATACGCAACTGTACCTGCGGGAGGAGATTCGGGCGCAAGCGGCTGTGCGCAACCTGCCCGGTTTCGTGCGTTTCCTGCCGGTTGCCGCGCTGTTGCATGGACAAACCCTGAACATAAACGGTATCGCCCGAGACTCCGGCGTGGCGCGTACGACCGTTAGCGGTTACCTGGATGTGTTGGAAGACACACTACTCACTTGGAGGTTGCCCGCTTATGAAGCAAAACTGCGGGTGCGGGAACGGCGCCGCCCAAAACTCTATTGGGTGGACCCCGGCCTGGTACGGGCCGCGAAACGCCAGTTCGGGCCGGTATCAATGGAGGAACGGGGCGCCTTGTTCGAGGGTTGGATACTTGGCCTGCTACGCGCACACGCAGAAGAGCAACCGGTGTTTGATGACATCCACTACTGGGCGCCGGTCGAATCCAAAACAGAAGTTGATTTTCTGCTTACTCGGGACAATGAACATCTCGCTATTGAGACGAAGTCGGCAAACCGATATAACACCGGCTTGCTGAAAGGATTACGCGCCGTTAAAGACCTGCCAGGTCTGGTTCGCCGCGTTCTTGTCTATGACGGCGAACGCGCCTTCCGCACTGAAGACGGTATTGAGGTATGGACGGTAGCGCGGTTTCTTCAAGCGTTGCAGACCGACAGTTTATGGCCTTAAATGCTACGGAGGGCATTTTTAGAGGTTACCTGAAGTCGTCGCTAAAATGCCCCTGATGACCCCGTCCCGATAGTCCTGATTATTTCATCCAGGTTTCCCTGCACCCACTCGTGCCTATTCGGAAAGGTGTCATGGATGTGCTTTTCCGTCTCCCTGAACCAGGGCGTTTGCAGCTGGTATTCGAGCTTGTATTGGCGGCCCGGGTCAGAGGTCTGATAAGCACTCAGGCGTGACTTCCAGTCCTTGGCAATGCCTACCTTGTACTCCCCCGGGTAATGCGGGTGGGAGATGACATAAACGTATTTTTGTTCCCGGTAGTCCTGTTCCTGGTCTGTGCGCTGCGGCGGGTCGGTTTTCAGATCAACAACAACATCTCCGCCCAGGATACTGGCCGTTTCTTTTGCAAGTCGTTCTTTAACAAGTTCATACGCCTTGATTGATAGGTCGATACCAATCCATGATCGCCCAAGCCTCTCAGCCGCAATACAGGTCGTTGCACAACCGCAAAACGGGTCCAGCACGACATCGCCTTCGTTACTCGATGCCAGGATAATGCGCTCCAGCAAGGCCAGGGGTTTTTGAGTGGGGTAGCCGACGCGTTCTTTGGCATTCTGGTTGATAACATCAATGAGCCAGTAGTCAAGTGGATAGGTGCCCTTACGCAGGTATTGACGATACACCAATTCAGGGTGATTGGTTTCCCAATCCTGCGCGACATCACGCCTGGATTTTATCGGGCTGCCGGTAATGCCTCTGCCCATCAGTCGGTATTTACCCTTTTCATCTTCAAGGTGATATTTCCTGATGGTCGCTTCTGAGTGGGGCTGTAAGACTTCATCGGCATTAAAAGTCCATTGCTCTGACATTGAATAAAACAGCAGTGTGTCGTGCTTTCTGTTCCAGCGTTTTGATGAGTTAATAGCTTCCCGGTAACACCACACCACTTCATTCCTGAAATTCTCCTCCCCGAAGATGCAATCCATGGTCGTTTTCAGATAGTGCGACATGGTCGGGTCGCAGTGCAGATAAACAGACCCGGCGGGCTTGAGGATGCGCCGACATTCAATCAGTCGAATAGCCATATAGGCCAGATAGGCAAAGTTATAGGGCTTGCCCACGCCTTTAATGCCATTGAGATAGTGGAACAGTTCAGGCTCGTCTTCGGCTATTGTCAGCAACCATTCATCTTTCAAATCATCTTCGCGAAAAATGTCCTTAAAACTCGCGCCCTCAGCGCTGGTGCCGATGGGGGCGGTAAATTTCTTGTTTTTGTTAAAGGGCGGATCCAGGTAAATCAGATCGACACAGGCGGCATTGATGCCCTGCATGATGTCTAGGTTGTCATCGCAGAAAATGGTGCGGTTTTCAATATTCAGCAT
>JAPORZ010000101.1 GCA_026709915.1 Gammaproteobacteria bacterium | reverse complement strand
GCGTCGCGCGCGGCGTCAAAGCCGGTGGTTTTAATGCTGTCGCGCAACGACTCAACCGCGCTTGCCCGTCCTGCCGGCGATGCAGTCGATGACCTGCCCGGCAATGTCATCGCCGTAAATGCGCTCCAGTTCCCGCACGCAGGTCGGGCTGGTGACGTTGATCTCGGTCAAACAGTCGCCGATAACGTCCAGGCCCACGAACAGCAGCCCCATGGCGCTGAGCCGCGCGCCGACTTGCTCGCAGATCCAGTAGTCCCGCGCGCTGAGACCCACGCCCTTGCCGGCGCCGCCTGCGGCCAGGTTGCCGCGTAGCTCCCCGCGTGCGGGGATGCGCGCCAGGGCGTGTGGGTATGGCTGGCCGTCGATGAGCAGGATGCGCTTGTCGCCCTGTTCGATGGCGGCCAGATATTGCTGCGCCATAATGAAGCTGCTGGCGTGGCGGGTCAGGGTTTCCACAATGACGTTTTTATTGGCGCCCCCTGGTTCGACCAGGAATACCGAGGCGCCACCCATGCCGTCCAAGGGTTTGAGCACGACCTTGCCGTGCTGTTCGATGAAGGCGTGTAACTGCGCCGGGTCGCGGCTGATCAAGGTGGGCGCGATACACTGAGGGAAGCGCGTGATAAACGCCTTTTCGTTCACGTCCCGCAATGCCCGCGGCGCGTTGACGACCAGCGTGCCGGCCGCAGCTGCGTGTTCGAGGATATAAGTCATATAGACGTATTCCATATTGAACGGCGGGTCCTTGCGCATCAGCAACACATCCAGTTCCACCAGCGCCAGTTCCGCCCGGGGCTGCAACCGGTACCAGTCAGAGGCGGCGTCCGCGACGGTCAGGATACGGGCGCTGGCCCGGGGGCTGTCGCCGTGCAGGTAAACGTCGTTCATCTCCATATAGTAAAGCTCCCAGCCCCGGCGCTGAGCCGCAAGCAGCAGCGCCAGGGTGGTATCTTTCTCGACCTTGATCCCGGCAACGGGATCCATGATTACGCCCAATTTCATCAAAATGTACTGTTAGTTCGGACAAACTTTGTTAGTGTATCCTCAATAATGGTTACTGCAAGTCTTCGTATCGTCACCAGAGCAAGTCCGCTGGCCCTGTGGCAGGCACAATTCGTGCGCGCTTGTCTGTTGCAGACGCATCCGGGCTTGACGGTAACGGTCAAGACGGTAACGACGCTGGCCGATCGGTTTGTCGATAAACCGTTAATAGAAATGGGTGGTAAAGGGGTGTTTGTCAAGGAACTGGAACAGGCGTTATTACATGACGAGGCGGATCTGGCCGTGCATTCGATGAAAGACGTGACGGTGGACCTGCCGCCGGGGTTGCAGATCGCCGCGATCATGGAACGGGAAGACCCGCGGGACGTGCTGGTGTCAAACCGCTATGCGTGCCTGGATGAGTTGCCGGCGCGCGCCCGGGTCGGCACCTCCAGTTTACGCCGGCAGTGCCAGCTCCAGGCCGCGCAGCCGGCGCTGTCGCTGGAAGATATTCGCGGCAACGTGAACAGCAGGTTGCAAAAGCTCGATGACGGCAACTTTGACGCGCTGATCTTAGCCGCAGCCGGGATGAAGCGACTGCAACAGGCGCACCGGATCAGCGCCTACCTTGACGTGACCCAGATGCTGCCAGCCATCGGCCAGGGGGCGTTGGGCATTGAGACCAGGGCCAACGATGCGCGCGTGGAGCGTCTGGTGGTGCCCCTGAACCACGAGCCGACCGGACTGTGCGTCGCCGCAGAGCGGGCTTTATCACGGAAGCTGTACGGTGGCTGCCACCTGCCGCTGGCCGGGTATGCGCACCTGTCCGGGGCGCGCCTGTCCATTAGCGCGCTGGTGGGTTCTGTGGACGGTTCCAGGGTGGTGCGGGACGATATCAGCGGTTATGCCCATGACGCTGAGCAGGCTGAGCAGCTCGGCTGTAAACTGGCCGCTAAATTGCTGGCGCAGGGGGCGGGGGAGATACTGGCGCAGGTGATGGGCTCAGGTGATAGGTCCAAGTGATAGTCCCGGGTGATGGACTCAGTAGCTGGGCACAAATGACAGGCAACAGTGATAAGGCAAGCTAATGGTTACCGCAACAAAACTGTCGGGTAAAACGATCTGGGTAACCCGTCCGGCGCAACAGGCGGGCGAACTCTGCCGCATGATAGCGCAGCGGCAGGGCGCCCCCGTATTGTTGCCGACCCTGGTCATTCGTCCTGTGTCCGCAGATGTTTGCTCTGATGAGAACCGGCAACGGCTGGCGCGCGCCGACATCATCATCTTTATCAGTAAAAATGCCGTCGTGCATGCCTGCGACCTGTTTCCGAACCTGGTTGATATGCTACGCGACAAAACGGCGCTTGCGGTGGGACAGGCCACCGCTCGTTGTCTATCGGAGTTGGGCCTGTCCGGGTTGGGGCTTGCGCAGGTCGGCAGTGGCGGCAGCGATGCACTGTTGCAGTTGCCGGTACTCAGCGCGGAGCAGGTCAGGGGCAAGCGGGTTGTTATCGTGCGCGGACAGGGCGGTCGTGAAACCTTGCGCACAACCCTACTTGCGCGCGGCGCCGAGGTCAGTTACCTGGAAGTCTATCGGCGCGAAAAACCCACCATAAGCCAAGCAGACATGAACAAATTCTGGCATGATCAAACACCGGACATCGTCATCATCACCAGCCTGGCCGGGCTGGACAATCTGGTGGAACTGACGCCGGACGAACAGGGCGAACGCCTGCTGGAAACCGGGCTGGTGGTAATGAGCGACCGTATATGCCAACAGGCAATACAATCCGGATTCAGGCGTATCGCAGTCGCCACCGACAATACCGATGCCGGACTGGTTGATGCTTTACTCAATATTTGAACATCCATGCTCAGGGCGCTGCATACCATGAGATTATGTAATCTTTCCGTTCGTCATGCCGGCCAGGGATTGGCCGGTATCCGGTTACAGGGATGTAAAAACGGTTAGAGGTCACCTCTATTAATTAGAGGTGACCGTGCAGCACAGGGATGTGCTGCCATT
>JAPORZ010000044.1 GCA_026709915.1 Gammaproteobacteria bacterium | reverse complement strand
TTGCCCCAATGGGGCCAGCTGCGCTGTCCAAATTCGTTCCAGACGAATTTGTGCACAGCGATAGCTGCCCGTAGGGTTGCGTCCAGGGAAGGGCGCAATGAGGGAAATAGAAAATCACTTTTTTCCGTTTTCGTCTCTTAAAATGCCACGGCGGGCATCTTAAGGGGTTCCTGTAAGCAACGCTCATTCGTTGCGCTCATCCAGGAATCGTTGCAACGCTCCGGGGCGGTGCGTAATTGCTGCAAAACGCGGTTCGGGCTGGCCGGACGGGGGAGTATGGAAAGGGTTGATGATGGTCAGCCCTTCAATCTGTTGCCCATGTTGCAGGTCTTCCGTGTATAAAACGCTGCAACCCGCATCCAGCGCGGCGGCAATGATCAGGCTGTCATAAAAACCAAACCGGTAGCGGGATTGCAGTTCCAGTGCGCGCCGTAATAACCCCCGCGACGAATTGACCCGCCACAATGGTTCCAGGACGTTATCCAGAAATAACCGTACCTGTTGCGGTGGCGCTTCGAGCTTTCTTACCAGAACGTTGATGGTTTCCTGAACGACCTGATAACTTATGCACCCACTGCCGTCGTCCAAGGATTGCCGGATCAACTCCTCCGCAATCCCGCTTTTTTCAACGCTGGTTTCATCAAACAGGTAAACGAAAACATTGGTGTCGATAAACCTGTCAACGCTCATTCATTTCATCTCTGCTGAACTTTCGCCCTCCTGTTGTGAGACCCTTACGCAACATCCGGATAGTCTCCAGCGCCGCTCTGCTTTGTTGGGGAGGGCAGACATACTCTTGCAACCACAGCCGGAATTGTTGGTTCAATGTCGTGTGTTCGAGCAGCGCGCGCCGGCGCGCAGCTTCAATCAACTGTTCACTGGCGCTTAAGGTGATATTTTTCATGTGCAACGACCGATGTGTGATAACACGGGTATAGTGTACACTGTTTTAGTGTTGCAGGACATGTCCGCCCATCGAATTCGGTAAAAAAACAGCTTGTCGGCGCGCTGCAGCCGGCAGCGCCATCTGGTTATCTGCCGTCCGGCTCGAAACGAGATAGCTACTCAGACTGCGTCACCTGTTGCTCAATATATTTCATCAGCGAGGGGATGCCCGCAGTCCAGTTGCTCTCGTTATCGGGGTCGCCCTGCCAGATGTAGCCGAGTTCATGCAGTATTGTTGCAACTTCTTCCGGTGTCATCTCCGGCGGCAACTCGGCGTTGCGCAAAAGTTGTTCCAGCTGGCGTTCAGTGAGTGATGGGTTGCCTGAGAAGGCTGAGCCAAGAATCGTGGCAAGCGGAGCAAGTCGAGCGTCCTTGATCTCGTTGTAGCGGTCCCTGTAGAAATATTTTTTCCGGGTCTCAACTTCATCGTGGGCCAGCGCCATTATCTGCTGGTCTATGCGCGCCTGGCCGCGTTGTTTGAGCGCGCTAAACAGTTTATCGCCCCATAACTGGACAAAATAAGGGTAGCCTTGCGTATCCCGTATAATGGCTTGCAGGCAGTCTTCTTCACAGGTGACAGGGTATTTTTCCAAAGGCTTAAGCAAGGCATCTGCCGTGTCCCGATACGATAACAGGTTCGGGTAAAGTCGCTCACTGCGCTCCCAGAAAGTGGCGCCCATGCGCTGCAACTGCTTTTGCAACCCCGGCGTGCCGGCCAGAATAAGCAGGAAAGGCGCCGCCGCCCGTGTTTTCTGGCTCGCGTTCAGGAGCGTTCTGCCGGTCTCAATATCCAAGGTGTGAGCCTCGTCAATGATGACAACCAGCGGTTTTTTCATGCACCGGGCAGTTAATTCCCTCGCCACCAGATTGCGGAATTTTTGCTGCTGCGCTGCCCCTGTCTGCAACGTCAGGCTTGCCTCGCCGAGAGACATTCCCAACGCTTCCGGGGAGACTGTTGCGTCCAGGGAGATTTGCAGGTCTTTTGCGAATTTCGTGCGCCAGTCATGCCTGACAAGCTGGTTTAGTAGCAACTCAGTAGTCGGTATCTCGTCCGGCGTCAGCCAGAGCGTATCGATAGTCTTTGCGTCGCCTTCCTTGATAAAGCGTTCAAACCAGCGCAGCAGAGCGGTTTTCCCGTTACCCCTGGGGGAGCAAACAATCACGTTGTTGCTGGGAGCGATTTTTTGTTGCAGGCGAGCCAGGCAACCTTGCAGTTCATGCTGCTCTTGCTCCCGGCCCGTCAACTCAGGGGGGATGATTCCGTCGCCGGGGTTGAAGGGGCTGAGTTCTTGTGGGGGGATCATGGTTGTGAATATTTATCGCAGACTGCCAGCCTGGGTGGATCAATGATGCGTTCGTTGCGGAGTGTTTGTGCAGACTCTTGCAGTAACGGAAACTATTTCATACAGGAATTGCCGGTGTGAAATTTCTATACTTACCAGTTGTAATTCTCTGGCTTCTGTAAATTTCAACGATCCCCCTGGCTGAAAGATTTTCACGGTTCGGCTGAGGCCTTTGTAATTCATCAAGGCTAATCAGAGATGTTACAACATCAATGCTCAACGGCGTTTTCCAGATTGGCCAAGTAAATAAAACACCTTTGTCTCGACTCTGTGAAAAGCCTGTCGTATGAAGTTTTTGCCCTGTTGGCAGTGTAGGAAACAAAGGCAAGGCTTCGATGGCAAGACGATTGGCGCCACGCATAGTTCGTATCCGGTCTCCTGCTGGCTCCTTCCAGCGCAGCGCATACCTGCGATCATCAAATGGGTCCCAGCGTAGGCTTGGCTTGGGGTCTAAATATTGCCAAGGTTCAAAAAGCGAAGACTGTAAACGTTCCGGTTCGGTATGTTCGACAAGTTCTCGCATAGAACCGATAAAATGTTGGTGCCCTGCCCCACTCATGGTCCGCAGGGCAGTATCCTGAATATTTTTGTCTATTTGCGACACAGGCAGACTTTCACAGCCAAGGGCAGAAATAAAATCGGCGTACCGGTGATCCATAAAAATTGCCCTGTTCTGAGCATCACGGGCTATCCGGTAAAAGTCCTCACAGGAGATTTTAAGATCATCATGCGGGAACAATTTGGCGGGATGTTTCTCTATATCTCCTGACCCGGACACGATCATCTGTATCAGCTTTTCCTCTGTAAGTGAAATATCCCCGGATATCACAGGAGACCAGCAACCTTGGTTCTGTTGCCAAAGCAGACGCCACTCACGTGGTGAATCCGTTTCACATTCATTCACAACCCGCAATGTACCCAAAGCCGCAAGAAACGCCAACGGGTTGGCCCCATCGAGTCCGTTCAAAAGCAGCCCTGAACCTGTATCATTCATCGGCGTCATTATGTGTCTCCTCCCATTCGCTACGCCTCCAGTCTGCCAGTCGCAGCAAGGCTTCTAGCCATGCCAACCCCCACCAGCCGTAACGCCGCACCATGCTCCAGTAACGATCCGCAATACCGGAGTCCAGACGTTCCAGATCTGTAGCTCCGCGCCATTGCAGGTGATGACCACGCAATTCAAAGCCAGCTTCCATCCCCTGCTTATCAATGACAACCGGGGCGAAAGGGCGACAATATCCATGGTGGCTGGCAACCAAATGGAGAACCAGATCGCGTAACTCCTGATTTTCTGGCAGTAGTGTGGGGGCACTTTCTGCCATGCGCACGGAGAGTAGTTCATGGCGGCCGCCTGTTGGATATTCAGAGTTTTTACGGGCATTTCTATCTCTGGACATCCTCGCGGACTTGGCTAGCGGCTCGCCCGGCGGCAAGGGAGACCCACCATGCAACAACGATTGAAACCGGGGGTCTGCCTTGCCCACATCATGCAGCAAGCCGGCGCGGGCAACGGCTTCAACCAGCCCCCCGGGGAGGCCGCAAGCCGTTGCGTGACGGCGGGCAAAGCTTTCAACACCGGGGAGATGTGTGCGCAGCCGCACAGGTTGGCCGCCAGGGTGTGAAATGCCAGATGCGCTGACGTCATCCTCATCGCTGAAGCTATCAGCTTCGGAGGTGGGTTCAGGAATCAAGCGACGGCCACGGATTATGATCTGATGGTCGCTAATAATGTGGCAGGCCTGCTCCAGTTTTTGAGCTGGAAACTCCCCAATGAGTTCAGCGGCGATACCAGACAGCCAAGAGGGTTCCGGGGCATTGATAAGCACAGATAACAGCTCGCGCAGTGACTCGATTATTTCATCCGGGTCTTCATCATGTCGCTGTTGCAGATCGTTCAGTAGTGAGTGTGCATTTTGTTTGATCTGATCGGAGACAGGCCAGTCGTTGACCAGTTCACGATGCAACCGCAGAATGGGCTTTGCCCGGTTTAATCTGTAGGCCCTGTCTCCCACATCTGGGTTGGCACCTTCCGGCAAGTCACCGAGCTGGTCCCGCGGGTGTGGGTGTCCAACCGGAATAACGATCACGTCTCCGGGGCGTATGTCTGCGGGGTCTGCCGTGATGTGTTCTTGTTTTGTTTCGGGCCCGCGCCATAGGATTACATTGGCTCCATGAACTGGCGAGGTTGCCTCTTCTATATCAGCGCCTGCCTGCGCTCCCTCCAGGTCGGCACTGTTATCCTCCCCGCCACTCCCGGCCAACCAGTGCTTGAAAACCTTGAACGGTACAGACAACGATTCGCTGCTGCTCGGCGGGCATAGAAACAGTACTTCAATAGCCTCTTTTTGACCTGCGTCATTTGTTAAGTTAAGGTCAGCGCGCCAACACACCTGCACATCCGCCGCCCCCTCACGGGGTCCATGCAAGAACAAGGCAACGTCAGGTGATGGATTTGGTGTTGGAGAGGTCTGCGCCCAGCAATCAACATGGGCGGGCAGCATGACGGGAGCGTTCACGGACGGAGCATTCAATTCAGCCAAGGTGTCACCCGCCGGTAATTTTTTTTCAAGAGAAGCAATACCAAAATCGACGGTATCGTTTTCATTCTTGTTTTCCTGCAGCCATTCCCACGTTTTGCTCAGGGCCGCGCCATATACAGGGTCACCCTCATTTTTTTTAGTGTCGGCTTGATCGGCCTGCACAAGTATCGCCGCCTTCGCTTCAATGTCTCTGCCGGTGCGGTTCAAACGGCCAAAGCGCTGGCGCAGTGAGTCCAGACTGGCACATTCGCTCACGAGACCGTCAAAGTCGAGGTCCGCGCCTACTTCAAGAGTTTGGGTAGCCACGACAATATAAGGTTCCGACAATGCTCGTTGCGCGGATTGGTCAGACCGCAAAATCTCTAAATGCTGCTGCACAACCTCTTTATCAACAGGACGCATACGACCTGTCAGGAGGGTCACGCATTCTTTGCGGTCCGGGCGACAGCGTAACAACCGGGCGGCTTCACGCGCGGTGGCTACTCTATTTACAAACACGACAACAGCGCGTCGTTCCTCATTGATCAACTCTATTGCTGCCTCAGTCAGAGATTTGGCTAACTTCGTTATGGCCTGTGCCCTGCTGGCACCTTTAACCACGCCAAGTTTCGCAGGTTTGGAAGCTTTGTAACGACGCCCCAACGGATGTTCGGGATCGCTTTTTTCCTCTGACAAATCTTCAAATACATCAGTAATCCCCGGGGGCGGGGTGGCGGACATGACGACAGGGTAGAAAGGCCGTGACAGGGGTTCATGCGCCCAGGTCTGATAGCGTTGCACTGCCTGTAATGTTTGCAAAAACGGACGGGCGCAATGGGCCTCGTCCAGCAGAATTAAACTGTCGTTAGCAACAAGCCCCGCGTAGATGGGCCAGATTCCTGAGCCTCTGCCATAAGCCCGGAACAACAAGCGGGAACCTACTTGATCAACGGTCGATGCAACTATCATGGGTTGCAGGGGGTTACGCGCCCATGCCTCTGATCGATACATCCCCCCGCGCAAAAGGTGAGCCTGCAAGGGTCTTTCTTTTTCGGCATCAAAGACTTGTCCGCTGGCAATAATTCGCAGGTTATCCGCTACACATTTGAGTATCCCCTCTTTGGCCTGCTCCAGTTTTCCTACCAGCCTTTGGGCGCGTGCGTATGCTTCATCGACGATCACACGCCGGTCCACTACAAAGAATATCCGGCGCGGTGCGGTTAAAATCTGCTTGTTCACCATTCGTCCTGCCTGGCTTGCCAGTGAGAATAACGCTATATCCATACAAGCCGTTTTACCGGATGCGGTTGGCAGTGCAATGGCGCCGGGCCAGGGCATCTCTGGAGTTTGTTTTTCAGAGGTGGGTGAATTAGGTTTGTCTTCCGCCCTTTCCGGCACATCTCCCAACACTCTGTTAGCCAGTTGTTGCTGCCAGGCGAACGGCGGCTTGTCCTCTCCCCAGAGGGCAGTAAAAAATTCGGGGAAATCTGCCAGACCTAACTCTACGGGGGACATTGACAAGTTGTTAATCTATAGGGCGGCAAAGCCCGTATCCCTTAAACCGTCCGGCCCCGATGAGTACCGGCCCATGCACAGGCTCTTCGAACACAATGACCGCATGCTTGTGGCTTTGTTTCCCATTATCTTTTTTACGGATCAACTTCGGATAGTCCCTGGCGTGGGGGACGCCCTCTACCATAGAAACGGAAGACAGCACTACTTCACGAGGCTCCGGCAA
This sequence comes from Gammaproteobacteria bacterium, assembly GCA_026709915.1. Taxonomy (GTDB): domain Bacteria; phylum Pseudomonadota; class Gammaproteobacteria; order Eutrophobiales; family Eutrophobiaceae; genus JAAXHV01. Next base: position 19,026 of record JAPORZ010000044.1, on the reverse strand, counting down.
TCCTGTATGTCTGCAAGCGTCTTTTACGCTGTCCGCTGCCTGTTCCCATTTGTTTTTTCCATCAAAATGTCTGTTCAGAACTACCGGCGTTACACTTGCCCAGACTCGAGATGGGCTGGTCCACGTTTGTGTACGAAGATTCTGTGGCGGACGGTCGCGGGTTTCCAGTTCGAGTCTGCACTCAAACCACTGGTCGTCAAACAAGCCATGTTGGCGCGGCAGGCCCGTAGCAGGATCATGCAGGAAAGTCTCAAGGGAGTGTTTGGCTGCTTGCGGGTCCAGGTTTGCGGGCAAGATCAGGCCCAAGCCCATAATTCGTCCATCCGCGTGTTCGGCGCCGACAAAAGGCAGCGGAATCAATGCAATGTGCGGCGTTTTAGACGGTGTTCCGTCTGTGCGATGACCACTGAACCACTCCGGTGGTGGCTGGTCAGGGCAACAGCCCATGAGCAGGCCGCGCAGAGCCGCGGCAAGTTTAAGAGTTGCCGGTAGTGAGACGCGTTTGCCTCTTATGCTCAAGACGACAAAGCGAGGATCGAAGACGGAACCCTGCGTTATTGTGGATAATGGCTCATCCTGAGATTTGCTGTAACCCTGCCAGCGTCCCGGTCCGGGACGCCGTGTTACAGGCCGTTGCCCACTGGGAAATCGTTCTTGCAAACGGTTCTCAAGCTGTTTTATGTGCTGTTTTTGCTCGCGAGGACTTCGCCCACCACTTGCGCCATTTCCTTTTTGCTTTGCTGCAGCAATTCGATTTCGTATGGTGTCAACATCCGGGGAGCGACTGAGGTACCGAGCCTCCGATTGAGTAAGGCAGTTGAAGGCATGGCCGAAGTGTTGTCGCCACCATTCTTCAAGGATTGATCCGTGTCGTTCTTTAAGTTCATGTAATTGCTCCTGTGAAGGCGTTAGCATAGCCGAGTAAGGCTTGCCGGTGAGTGCTACGGCGCCTATAACTTTTCCACCCTGTTTCTCAACCCAACCACGCAGATTTGCCAGCGTTCCGCCTTGGCCTACGAAGTCATCCACCATGATGTATTCACGTGCACGAGTGAGTTCACCAGTAAAGTTAGCCTGACGGGCAAGACGTCCATAGCCATCTGCGCCTGTGTGTGACACTACATTTGTTTGTACTACACTTGCCTCGTATTCTACCCCGAGTCTCTCACTTAGCAATCTTGCCAAGGCGATTGGAATCGCATTGATGCCCTCTCGTTCACGGGAATGCGCGCTAACCAAAGCAGGCTTGCCGTTATTACAGAATTCTGAAACCAGCATTTTTACAGATGCAATGCCACTATCATCAATCAGGTCGTTGACAAGATTGGTTGCAGCAACGGCGTCTCCTGTTTTGGCACAGTGATACTCCGGGTGCTGCTTGGTTTGAGATTCACTGGTCAGCAAGATTGCCGATGGAAAATCTCCCCAGGCGACCCTAGGCGGATGTTTCATACACTTAAGGTCTGCTTTTGCTTGCTCTATTTCATTATCCAGATCATGGTAGGCAAACCATTCGCTCTGGTTATATAACTGAGTGAGTTGAGCGAGTCTGCCATTGAAGGGAACCCGCAATCGGCGTTCGGCAATTTCATCGGTCGGTATCCAATGTGGCCTTATCTCAGCATTATTTTCCATCCACACCTGTGTAAAAGAGGCGGAGTGCCCTACGTGAGTGACTTTTGCAGCCAGTTGCTTTAATGCCGTGTAATTTGAGATCAACGACTCCGTATCATTCCAGATAAGGCGCACTATAGGGTCGTGAGGGATAGCAACCGGAAAGCCACGAGGTTGTCGCGGCCTGTATTCCGGCAACAGGGCCAGACCATCTTCCTCGAGTTTCTCCACAAATTTCTTTGGGGGCAGCTTTTTCAAGCTGCTAGAGTCCGTTACTGTTTTTTTGCGTTTCCGGTCGTTAACCGGTACGTAACTGACTACATTGGAGCGGGCTGTATAATCCGAAGCAGCAATGGCAGGCGGAGGCAAACTTTCCAACCAACGCAGAGCCTCACCTTCAGCCGGGTCTGCACCGGTTTCAAACCAGGCTGCCGCCAATGCCATGAATACCCGGTCTGGATGCGGTGGCCACTCGGCCTGCTCTTTGCTGGCGCCATCGGCAGCAGCCATCGACCACCCGTTAAGGTAGTGGATGCCAAGAGCAAACATCAGGTTTGGTCAGTTCCTTGGGCACTTGCCAGCTCTTGGCTGCGCCGAACCAGTTCTACCAGCTCAGGCGCCGGGGTCAGTTCTATTTCGCCCTCCCACGGGAGACCAATAGTTTTAGCTTCAGTGATTGCCTCTTGTAGCAGGGTGAGTGCGTCATCCGGTCCCAATGTATGTTTCTGGGGAGTTTCTCCCGGACGATCAAGTAATTCCCAAGTGGATTCCTGCTCGGCAAATAACTGGCAACGGGAACGAAGGTCAGTGTCAACTCGCGCCAAGCTACCGGCGGCCAGACCCAAGGCAGCCAGAGTGGTCCGGGCTGCCAGATTTATCTCGTGGCTGGAGTCCGCCGCGCCCTTCAAGGGAAAGCGCAGACGGCGTAAGACTGACAAGGACAAAGTTGTTGTCTGCCTTGCTTTTGTAATGGTAAACCCACCGTCGGAAATGCTTGGAGTGATATTTCCGTGGTTTGCTTCTGATGGCTTTCCATCTTTACCCAGCTTTTTGGACTTGGATTTTTCGGTCTTGCCAGTTTTATTTTCCAGAGTCCAATCCGGGGCGTCAGTTACCGCACTCTCTTGCGAGTACAGTGGTCCTGCATCAAGCATGATCTGAGCCGGGTCAAGGCGGCTGGATGTTTTCTTTCCCGGGACCGCATCATACCCCACTATTTCAGATACGATTGCCCTCTGAAATTTGCATCCGAGTCCGCCGCGTGGGCCCGTCGAATCCCATAGCCCGAACACCAATGCGGTGGGACATAGGCCGAATAACCCGGTCGCATTACGTATATCTGCTGTGTCAAGCAGCTTGCCTCTAGCTGACTTGCGAAAAATCCTGCCTTCCAGGAGACTGTCCCTAAATAATGCATCCGCTATGCGATGAGGCGCTTCCAGGCTGGTAACAGTGAATTTCCTATTCAAATCCGAGTCATCAAAACGAGCAATCAGCAATGGAAGCTTTACTTTGCCGGTGCGATTAGCGTCAAGCAGGGCCAACTCCATACGGTTAGCCTGTGATTGCACCGAATCCAGCAGCACGCATTGTTTAACCTCCCCGGTTTCCGGATCGATACGTTCTTCAGTTGCGTACTTTCCGCCCTCATAAGTCGGCGGAAAAACCTTGTCGCCCACACCCCCTGCGGGTTGATAGTCAGTTACACAACGAAATGCTGCAGCGTTTCCACTTACTGCCCCCTTCAAAGTTTCCAAGGTGATTTTCACAGATATGACTCCCGATTTGATACACAGGCGCTATGGTATGTAGATATTATACCACCCCTACCCTTCCAGAATGTAGCTCATCAACGACGGGATTCCGGGTTGCCAGTGCATTTCCCCCGGCGGGTTCCAGATATAACCCAGGTCTGACAGAGCCTCGATCCGGCCCATGGCCCCGCCCTCATCCGCTGCGACACCTGCCTCAATGAGCGTCTTTTCCAGTGTGTCATCCTTAACCGTGGTATCCCGACCGGAAAAAGCGTCTGCTACTGCGATCGCGGCCTGACGCAGGCCGCCTTTTTTAATTTCCTTGTGCCGGTCCTGGTAGTAATCACGCCGCTGGAATTCCACGGCAGGCAGCGCCTGCTCGACGATTCGGGTCGTGATCCGGTGTGTATGGGCCGTTGTGACCAGCGCCTGACACAGTTCCTTGCCCCAGAGCTGGATGAAATAGGGGTAGGCCTGACTATCGGTCACGACGCGGCTCAGCGCTTCGTCGTCGAACGTCACCGACAGCTTCTCCAAAGGGCGCTGCAATGCCTCCCCGGTGGCTGCCGCATCCAGGCGCCCGATGGCCAATTTCTCGGCGCGGCTCCAGAAGGTGGCATTCATGCCGGACAAGTGGCCGCGCAGGTTGGGCGTGCCGGCCATGACCAGCAGAAAAGGCGCGCCGCTCTTGCGCAACGCTTCGGAGAGGTTCAGCAAGGTTCCACCCAGGTCCATATCCAGCGTATGGGCTTCATCAAGTGTCACCAGCAGTGGCACGTCCTGACAGCGTGCGGCCAGCAACCCTTTGAGGTGGCGCACCCGCAGTGCATCCTTCTCGGCCGGCGCCAAGTTCTGCCAGCTGGCGCTGCCTATCCCGGGCACACTGAACCTCAGGTTATCCGGTTTTATCTGCTCCAGCAGTCCGGGCATGGTCTGGTCATCATGCAGCAGTAACGCGGCCATGTCTGCGCGGGATTCAATATCTTTGGGCCGCAGGTCAACCACCCGCATGTCCGCCGCTCGGCATTGCCGGATAAAGCGCTCCAGTAACACCGTCTTGCCGTTACCGCGCGGGCCATACATGACCGCCTCCCGGGGTGGGGCCTCACCCTTGCTTAATGGTCTGAGCAGGTCGCCCAGCGCGTCGATTTCCCTGTCGCGCCCCGCTAGGGCCGGGGGCGCCGAACCAGCGCCGGGTTTGAACAAGTCAAGCAGAACATCCTGGTAGGCCGGATCGGAAAAGTCATGTTTCATAAGCGACCATTGTAGCACAGCGGAGCGGCTCGCTTCTGCTCTGATACCGGCCTCATGCTCCCCTGTCAATCATAAGGCCACCTCTAAAAATTAGAGGTGGCCTTAATTCAGAAATCATTGTCCAACTTTCTTGCGTGGCGGGCGCGTTCGCGCGCGGTCTCACTCAGGCCGGCAAGGCCGGTGGTATCTGAGCCGGGGTCCGCCAGTTCTACTGCGGGTTCCAGCAAATCATACGCCCATAGCAGGGCGACATAAACGCCGACCCCGGTTGCAACTTTACCTTGTTCGGCGGCGCGCACGGCGCGGACTCCTGTACCGATTTTCGCTGCCACCTGTTCCAAGGTGAGGTTGCGCCGCAAGCGCGCAATGCGCAGGTTGGCGCCAATCCGCTTGATGGTTTGCTCAACCGGATAAGGTGGGGCCGCCGTCAGTGCGTTTTGCATTGGCATAGTATCTTGATAGCATTTTATAATGTTTAATCTGCTTTTGAAAGCATAAATGTAATTGTCTGGTATTGCAAGAGCCCCGCTTGGGACACTTCATTCACGGTCATCACCAACTGCTGTTCATTACGCAATGCACATCTACCGAAATGGAGTGCGGCCCGGAGCGAATGAAAAATTTGTTGACACGAAATCCGCGTTTCACTACCCTTGTGCCGCGAAAAACATCACTATTACGTTACCGAAAAATGTCGTGCCGTGGCTGCGGGTCCAGGCGGCTGAAAGTGGGCGCAGCGTCTCCCGATGGCTGGCTCACTTACTCGAAGAGACGAAGCGCCAGGACGATGATTACGACATCGAGATGAAGCGTTATCTGGCGCTGAAACCCGAGAAACTGAACGAGAACGGAGCGCCTTGTCCACCTCGCGATTCTCATTATGACCGTCCGGGTGTTCGTTGACACCAACTATTTTCATCTACAGAGATGATTCTGACAGACAGCGACATTATCCAGGCAACCGAGCAGGGCTCGTTGGTCATTGAGCCCTTTTCCAAGCGTCAGGTACAACCGGCGTCTTATGATCTCAGGGTTGGCAGGCAAGCTATCACCAGTTCATCCGACAGCGTTGTTGATATTGAGCAGCGTGGTTTTTTTGAGCTGACTCCCGGCGATTTTGCGGTGGTAACTACCCGGGAGAAGCTCGAGTTCGACCTCAGCCATACCGCACGCATCGGTCTGTGCAGCAAGTACGCACGGAAAGGAATTATCGCGACGACCGGGCCTCAGGTTGACCCCGGATATCGCGGGCGACTTAAGATCGGCCTGACCAACTTGTCACCGCATTCGATTTCTTTCCCGTTTGAGGACGATCTGATTACCTTGGAGATCCACCGTTTGACCAAACCTGCCGGCAAGGGCTACAGCGGGCCTTACCAGGATGACGAGGTGCTTTCCCCGGACGATATTGCGTCGGTCACAGAAGGAGAAAATATCGGTTTTTCCAGCATGCTGGACAGCCTGCAATCGCTCTCGATGAACGTTGGCGAACTGACCCGAAACATGGAGCGATTCACTACACAAAACGAAGCTATTCAAGCGCAGAACAGGATGATCTTATGGGTGATTGGATTGGGCCTTGCCGCGATTACCTTGCTGGTGGCATTCGATTGAACGCACCGTCTGTGAGTGGTCTCACAACAACCCGGTAATAATACTCTCCGCCTCTTCGGTCGGCAGGATGCCGGGTTTGACGTGGGCTATCTTGCCGTTGCGGTCGATGATGACGGTGTATGGCAGGGCGCCGATGTGGTTGCCGTAGGCTTCGGCGAGTTGGATGACTTCCAGTTCGCCGGTCAGTATCGGGTAGTTGACCTTGTGTTCGGTGACAAACTCGCGCACCTCTTCGGGTTGCTGCAGGGCGATGCCGATGAACTGCAAGCCCTGCGTCTGGTACTTTTCCTGCAGGGCGACGAACTCGGGGACTTCCTTGATACAGGGGGGGCACCAGGTGGCCCAGAAATTCAGCGCTACCACCTTGCCGTCCCACTCGCTGACGGTGCGCAGCTGGCCGTTCAGATCGGGCAAGGAAAATTCCGGTCGGTAGCGGCCCAGGATCGCAGTTGTGATGGCGGGTTCCGGTGCCTTGACCTGTGCCGGCGCTGACTCCCGGACAAAGTTGTCCTGCTGGTAATGGTACAGGCTGTAGCCCAGGTAACCGGATGCGAACACCAGACCTGTTATTACTGACCACAAAAATACCTTCTTCATGCGGCTGTAACCTCTCAAAATAGTCTTGTTTTCCCATTCGTCATTCCTGCGAAAGCAGGAATCCAGTCAATAATGAAGGTTTGCCTACTGGATTCCGGGTCAAGCCCGAAACAACGGATGAGTTTCTTCGTCATTTTCGGCCAGGTTTTGCTTATGAGGCGTCAAGCACCCTCTCCAGGTGTTGCAGGAACTGTTCAGGCTTGACGTAGCCGACCAGACGGTAGGCGGGTAATTCCTGACCGTCGCTGTTGAAAAACAGCACGGCCGGCGGGCCGAAGATTTGAAAGCGCTTGAGCAGTCGCTGGTCTTCGGCGTCGTTACGGGTAACATCCGCCCGCAACAGCACGACGCCGGACAGGGCCTGCTGCACCGCCGGTTCGGAGAATGTGTCTTCCTCCATTTCGATGCAGGTAATGCACCAGTCCGCGTAGAAATCCAGCATCACGAGCTTGCCGGCGGCGCCGGCGGTAGCCAGCTCGGCGTCTAAGTCCGCGCCGCTCTTGATGCGGCGGAAATCCAAGCTGCTGTTGACGGCAGGCGTCCCGGTCAGATGGGCCAGCGGGCGCAGCATATCCTGGGAGCCCGACAGCGCGCCGATGATGAGGGCGCCGGCATAAATGAACCCGACGATGCTGATGGCCCTGAGCGCCTTGCCGACCGGGCCGCTACGATTTGGGTCGCTACGATTTGCGGCGCTGCGATTTGCGGCGCCCAGCAGTAGCGCAGCAAGAATGATCAACAGCGCCCACAGGAGCATGGCGATATTACCGGGGATAACGCGTGCTAAAAACCAGATGGCAACGCCCAGCATGATGACGCCGAAGCCTTGCTTGACTTTCTCCATCCAAGCGCCGACCCGGGGCAGCAATGACCCGGCGGAAGCGCCGATGATGAGCAACGGCACGCCGAAGCCCAGGCCCATGGCGAACAGCGCGGCGCCGCCCAGCAGCGCATCCCCGGTCTGGCTGATATACAGCAGCGCCCCGGCCAGAGGCGGGGCCACGCAAGGGCCGACGATGACCGCAGACACCGCGCCCATCAGCGCGCAGGAATACAGGCCGTTGTTTCCCGGCGCCGCCGACAGTGACGCCAGCCGGGTGTGCAGGGCGGACGGCAGGCGCAGCTCATAAAACCCGAACATGGACAGGGCCAGCAGCACGAACACCAAGCTGAAGGCGCCGATGACCCAAACGTTCTGGGAGGCAGCTTGCAGGTTAAACTGAAACGAACCGGCCAGCACGCCCAACAGGGCGTAGGTCAGCGCCATGGCCAGCACGTAGGCCAGCGACAGCGCCAACCCGCGCCGGGCGCTGACAGTCCCGGACTGCCCGACGATAATGCCGGACAGGATGGGAATCATCGGGAACACGCACGGGGTCAGCGACAACAGCACGCCGAAGGTGAAAAATGCCAGCACGTTGAGGATGAAACTGCCTTGCTTCAAGCGGGTGGTGATGCGGTCCTGTACGGAGAGCCGCCCCGGGCTGACGGGCTGCAGAGTGGCGCCCGCGACACCTTCCAGGGTTACACTGAGTTGTTGCAGTTGCGGCGGGTAGCACACCGACTCGTCCTTGCAACCCTGGTAGCCGACCTGCAACAAGGCGGTGGCGATGCCGGCGCGGGTGTGGCGCAACGGCACATCCACCGCGACCTGTCCGGTATGTACTTCCACCCTGCCGAAGGATTCATCCTGTTTGACGGTGCCGCGCGGCACGCGCACAGCCGGGCCCTCCACGCTCACGCCGTCCGTCAAGGAAGCGAAGGAAAACTTGTCGCGATAAAGGTAGTACCCCTCCTCGATGACCCAGTCAAACCGCACTGCGCCCGCGCCCAGCGGGGTTGCCGACAGGCGGAAGGCTTGATCAGGGTCCAGGATGCCAAAACTGCTCAGGTCGTTGCCGGTCGGACTGACCAGATTTTGCAGGCGCTCGCCGATGGATTGCGCGCACGCGGCAACGGCAACCAGACCTAACAGTGCGGCGCCGATTGTGGCTATGGTCTTGGACCGGTCAATCATCTTGTTGTGCAGAGTCATTATGGGCGGTTGTCGCCGTACAAATCGTCTGCCCTGACGATTGGTCATTGACCCAGGATAAATAATCGGGCAGCCCGTGACTGACCGGCACGGCGATAATTTCCGGCAGCTGGTACGGATGCAGCGCCGTAATGCGGCGTTCCAGCGCCGGATAGCTTGCCGCTGAGGTCTTGATCAGCAGCAGGTGTTCCTGCGCGCACTCCACCTTGCCGTCCCAGTGGAAATAAGATTGCAGGCCGGGCAGCGCCTGCACACAGGCGGCCAATCCGCGTTCCACCAGGTCCGCAGCGATGCGACCGGCCGTATCGGCGTCCGGGCAGGTGTTCAGAACCACCAGATGTGCGGCTGCTGCTGCGATGATTGCTTCTCCTGTGCTTGCATTGCCCGCAGATGCGGGCAGCAGTGGTACAAAAATGCCACGGCGGGCATTTTTGGAGGTTACTAAAGGGGGTATAATACCCCAGGCTGGCGACAATCTGGTACTCAAACCCACTTGAAAATTCATCTTCGCGGCAATACACTAAACACTATGCGTAACTACTCACCCCCCGGTCGTCATTCCTGCTCTCCTCACCGGCGCCCGGAATAGGCCCATGTTCAGAATCCTCTTCCTGCTGTTTGTTACTGTTCCCCTGGTTGAAATCTACTTCCTCATCCAGGTGGGGCAGGAAATCGGGGCGCTTGCAACCGTGCTGCTGTGTATTTTAACGGCAGCCCTCGGCGCCATACTGCTGCGCATCCAGGGCCTGCTGACCCTGATGAACGCACGGGAAAAACTGCGCCGGGGAGAAATACCGGCTGATAACCTGCTGGAGGGGTTGATCCTGCTCGGCGCCGCCGTGTTGCTGCTTACTCCCGGCTTCGTCACCGATGTGCTTGGGTTCCTGTGTCTGGTCCCCCCCTTGCGCTCGACGCTGGCTTTGAGGATGCTGCACCGCGCCTGCCGCGACGACCTGCGCCGCAGAAACATCATCGTGGAAGGGGAATTCTGGGAAGAGGACAACCACCGGCGCCTTCGTTAACTCGCTACGTGGCTTCAGAAAAACAGCAGTACCTCATCGAATACCTGTCCGGTTTCATCAACGAACCGCGCCGGGAGCGGCTGCAACAGGCGATCAGGGAAAGAACTCGCCACATCACCGTGGTGCTGGAAGATGTGTACCAGCCGCAGAACGCCAACGCGGTGGTGCGCACTTGCGAATGCCTGGGGCTGCAGGAACTCCACGTCATTGAGAACCGCCATGAATACCGCCTCAACCCGGCGGTGGTGCAAGGGGCCTCGAAATGGATAGACCTGATCCGACATAACCGGCCCGGACAGGACAATGCCCGTGCCTGTATCGAAACACTCAAACAGCGCGGCTACCGCATCATCGCCATGCACCCGACCTCTGGCGCCGCCACGCTGGAGCAACTGGATACCGGCGACAAACTGGCGCTGTGCTTCGGTTCGGAAGAACCGGGTCTGTCCGCGACCCTGCACACCCTGGCCGATGTAACCGTAAGCATCCCCATCCACGGTTTCACGCAAAGTTACAACCTGTCAGTCAGCGCCGGCATCAGCCTGTACACCCTGGTCACCGCGCTGAAAGCCTCCACCGCGCACTGGCAACTGGACGCCGAAGACGCCACTGACCTGTATATCAAGTGGCTGGCACAATCCACGCCCGCCGGGGAGCGGTTGCTGGAGGATTACCTGAAAAAGGCCGGAGGATTGCCATAATCCTCACTTTGACCCTGCTTTTTACATGAAACCCCGAATTTTTACCCTTACTTTTTACATGAAACCCCGAATTTTTACCCTTACTTTTTACATGAAACCCTGAATTTTTACCCTTACTTTTTACATAATGTGCTTGTTTTTATCCTCTGCTTTTTACATAATTGGCTTCTGAATGCCTCGCCGGATATGAAATGAAGCGCCGCCAATCGCACTATATTCACGAATGGATAAACCGCAAGTCCAGGAAACCACTGATTATCCGCGGCGCCCGCCAGGTCGGCAAAACCACCCTGGTGCGGTTGGCTTGCACAGAGATCGGGATTCAGCTTATCGAGGTCAATATGGAAGACCCTCAGGAATTTACTGTATTACTGCACCAGAACGATCCGCACAAGGTATTTCAAGCTATAGCATTGAGCAAACGCCTCGACCGCGTGAACCCGGAAAAATATCTCTTTTTCTTTGATGAAGCCCAGCAGTGCCCGGCTCTGATTCCCTTCTTACGATACTGTTTTGAGCGAGCCCCTGAATACCGCGTCATAGTTACCGGTTCGCTGCTTGAATTTACCATTGCGGCGGAAAATTATTCGTTCCCGGTCGGGCGGGTGGAATTTCTCTATCTCGGCCCGATGACGTTTGAGGAATATCTGGAGGGCACAGATAACCATAATGCCGTTGAGCTGCTGCAACAGGCCAGTGTGGAAGAACCATTCAACGAGGCCCTGCACAATACGTTTATCAGTCACCTGCAAGACTATTTGATTGTCGGTGGTATGCCTGAGAGCATCAATACGTTTCGGGAAACACGGTCCTGGTTGGAGGTCGAACGGATAAAACAAACCATCATCACCACCTACCAGGCAGATTTTCATAAGTACTCCGGCAAGGCAGATATACATTTGTTAAACCGGATACTTGCGGCAATGCCGTTGGAACTGGGGAAAAAAGTCATCTATGCCCGACTGGCGCCGGGAAAGCGCAGCGAGCAAGTCCGGGAAGCGCTTGATTTACTCGAACTGGCAAAGGTGATACAGCGTTGTTATCACAGTTCGGCAGGCGGTTTGCCCCTGTCCGCTCAGCAAAAAAACAAGCATTTCAAACTGCTGTTCCTGGATGTGGGGTTGATCCAGTCCATGCTGGGCATCTCTCCGGCGGTGGTTGAATCTACCCGGGAGGTTAATGAAATAGCAAAAGGCAGTCTGGCGGAACAATTTATTGGTCAGCACCTGCTGTATGACCGTCCCATGTACGAAGCGCCGACTATCCACTACTGGAACCGGGAGGAAAAACACAGCGCCGCCGAGGTTGACTACCTGGTCCCGTTGGCGGGCCAGGTATTACCGATAGAAGTGAAAAGCGGACACAAGGGGCACATGAAATCGTTGCAACAGTTTCTCACAGAAAAAAATTACAACCGCGCCCTCAGGTTTTCATCGGGTCCGTTACTACTCAAAAATTACAACCACACCAACGCCCCCAACTTTCGTTTCCTGAACGTGCCGCATTATCTGGTCGGCCAGTGGTCGCGCCTCGCTCGGGTACTGGTCGAGTGAGGTGGTAATGGCAAATAATTCCATTTTATCGAAGAAGACTGACGATACTGGCCGGGTTAAATGAACATCGTAGTTTGTCAACGGATGGCTTTCCGTTGATAATATGTCTTGTCGAAGATTAATCTGCTGAGAAACACAGCCACATGATTAGTAAGCGTTTACAGGAGACATGGCCGAGACTGCAAGGAAAAAAACCGCAGCTGCCGCACTTTCTTGACGAGATTCGCCTGTCCGGTATCCGGGGTATTGATGACTTGCGAGTGGTATTCGATTACCCGGTAAGCGTTATCGCCGGTGGTAACGCCAGCGGTAAGTCCACGGTACTGTTTGCCGCCGCGTGCGCCTACAAGGTACCTGGTGCAGGGGTAAAAGACTTTGTTCCATCAACTCTTTTCTTGGATTACCGGCCCAAACACAGCGCTCGCCAGGATGGAACACAAACAATCAGCATTGAGTTTGACTACTCCACGCCTCAGGGGCGGCTTTCAATGCGGTGGCGTCGGAACAAAGGTTGGAACCGCAGTTTTTTCGGGCGCAGGGGGGGTAAGCAACCGGAACGTCCGGTGTACCTGCGAACCTTAACCAATCTCAGTAATCCCTCTGAAGTGCGTGGCGTGCTCAGGATGTCCCGCGCTAATATTCCACCGAACGAGACGCCCCTGACAGCATCCCAGATCAATTTCGCGCAGAAGATGCTGCCCTTTAGATATGCCGAAGTGATCAATTTGTCCAGTGGCAAAAAGAACCTGTTGTTCGCTGAGCATAAACACGGTGCGGCCTACTCTGAACTGCACATGGCAGCGGGAGAACGCGCAATTCTGCGCCTCTCACAGGAGCTCGCACAGCTTCACGGTGCCCTCGTACTGATTGATGAGCTGGAAGCCGGCCTTCACCCCTGGGTACAGCAACTTCTTATGTTGCAGTTGCAACAACTGGCTTTACGCAATGACTTGCAGATCATCGTCACCTCCCACAGCCCTGTGGTACTTGATTCGGTTCCCCCGAACGGTCGTATTTTTCTGGAACGAGACAATACAGGTCGCGTAAAGCTGCTGCTGCCGTATCGGGATATCATCCAAGATGCGCTTTATGGGCGCTCTAACGATACGCTCAATATCCTATGTGAGGACGAGATAGCGGAAAGTATTTTACATGGCGTTCTTGACAGCTTACTCACCGACCAACGGATAGCGCGCCAGTCTGTTCGCGTTGGTCGCGATACCGGCGCCTCGGAATTTCCCACTCATGCGGCGGCGTTTCGAAAGTTCGGTATGTTGGGCAACTTTGTGTTTGTTCTCGACGGCGATCAGCAACAAAGTGGCATGGGCCAGAAAATACGTAATGCCACAGACGGCGCAGACGTGCCGGTGTTATTCCTGCCGGGAGACTCTGCCCCGGAGGTATGGGTCTGGGAGCGTTTGACAAGCAGGCATTCAGAGGCAGCCCCACAGTTGGGAATCGACCCGACAAACCTGACCACGGAAATAAACCGGATAGATGCAACTTACAGTCCGGCAGAAGACACCCAGGCTGAGATTGCCAAAACCAAACTTGACGATCTGGCTGATACGCTGGACCGGTCCGTGCCCGAGGTCTGCCGCTTGGCCGTTCGCCTGGAAGCAGCGGATGAAACCAGCGAGGTCCAGACTTTGCTGGAAGATTTGAAAGATACTCTGCAGCAATGGCGGACCGATTGAATGCTTATGGCCCTGAACCCTGTCGTGTTCACTGAAAGGTGCCTCTAATTTTGCTATGCAAGTTTCACCTGCCCTGGCCTGTTTACATCCTTGTTACTGGATACCGGCCGATCCCCCAGCTGACGACATGCCGGGGCAGGTTCTGGTCGGTATGACGAACAGGGGGCTTACATACGGGCGGAGTATGCAGTCGCCTGATCATGAGGGTTTAGAGGTTACCTTTACACAGCAAAAATTAGCGGCGCCTTTCAGAAAAACACCTGCGTACGGAATGACAGGTAGTGCGGGTCGCCGGCGCTGGCGCCCCAGTCGCAGGTGTCGGCGCCGTCGTTGTCACAGAAGGTTTTGACGTAATTCAGCCGGAAAATCATGTTGTTGTTGAGGTACCAGTTCAGCGCTGCGCTGAGGACATTGCCGCTGTCCGCGCCGATGCCGGCGCCAAGGTCGGTGTGACTGTAGCGCAAGCCCAGTTCCCAGGCGCCCCAGCCGCCGTTGCCAACCGGAGTGTTGACCTTGAGGCCGCTGAACTTGCCGTTTTTATAACCGCGGCTCTCGCCGGTGAGGAAGTAACTGCCTTGCACGTAGAACCCTTCCATATCGGTCGCGCCGAGCGCGGGCGTGCCGCCAAAATCGCCGTAATAGTATTCCGCGCTGGCCGCGAACGGGCCCCAGATGCTGGCCGCCTCTAAGTTCACGCTCCAGTAATCATCGGCAGTGATGGCCTGGTCGGAATCCACGATCCGATCGCCTTCAGAGACAGGCGGGCGTACCCGGAAGCGCTGCACGGTCTTGTTGGGGTAATGCTTGTAGCCGATGCCGGCGCCGGTGTGCACCAGACGGTTGCCCGCCTGGTGAACCGGCAACCAGGTGGCTTGTCCCATGAAGCCCCAGCCGTCGTCGATCTTGCGTTCGGTGATGGAGTCCGTCTCGCTTGCAGAGCGCTGGCGCATCAGGTAGAAGCCACTGCTGAAGGTATGAGACTTGCCTGCGTTTTCCAGGATGATACCGGGAGCGCGACCACCGATGCCAATGGCTTCCGAGGCAAACAGGTTGGTCGGCACGGCGCGCTCTAAGAAGGTAATATTCTTGGAACTGGTGCGCGAGCCCAGGGAGAACGACGTTCTGCGCTGGCCGATCATGATGGTCGCCGGGTCCCAGCCCCGATACCTGAGGTAGTTGTCTTCAATGGCCATGCCACCGTCGTCGGCGTCTTCAAAATCAAACTGGATCTTCCAGTCCCAGTGTGTCCAGGCGGTACCGGACAGGAACATGCGCGCCCGCCGGAATTGGTGTTCACTGTTGCCCACATGACCAGCGCCGTCGTTACCAAC
Organism: Gammaproteobacteria bacterium; assembly: GCA_026709915.1. GTDB lineage: Bacteria > Pseudomonadota > Gammaproteobacteria > Eutrophobiales > Eutrophobiaceae > JAAXHV01. Next base: position 3,854 of record JAPORZ010000044.1, on the reverse strand, counting down.
CAGGGTGACGTCATACTCGGCGCGCCCGCCGATGCGGAATTTATGTTCATCGGTCTTAAATTCCAGTTTTCCTTTTGTGGTAATGTCGGGTGACGGTTTGGCGGCGGCAACGACTTGCGGAGCGGGCGCGGTGGCTGTCTGCACAGGGGCTGCCTGCGCGGGCGTTTCTGCGGCGCTTGACGGCGCGGGTTTGCCCGTCTCCGCCAGGGCTGTGTCCCTGAGCAGCTCGAATTCCTGCTGGGTGATGCTGCCCTTGTCTTTGAGAATCTTCAATAATTCCAACAACGCGCCGTTGGCTGCATGAGCCGGCACACTCATCACGGACAGGCCAGCTGTAAGCAGCGCTGTGTACAGAAACCTGTAGCTTGCTTTATACATGTTTGTTCTCCTCTGGAACCATAGCAACGGTACTGCCGGTTTTCCGGCAATTCCGAACGTGGGTTTGCGGACTACACGGGATAAATGACAGGAACATTAATTCCGAATGACCTTCCTGTTACAACGAGACTGGCACTCAAGCCTGGCGCCAGCGGCTGCGCCATCCAGCACTCTTTCCATTTAATTCTGACCGGTTCAAAACCCCCGGTTTTCCTTGATGCGCTCATACGCCTGGCGGATTTCGTGGGTGCGTTGGGCGGCCATTTTCATCATTTCTTCGGGCAGCCCTTTGGCGACCAGTTTATCCGGATGATGCTGGCTCAGCAAGCGCCGGTAGGCTTTCTTTACCTCAGCATCGCCGGCGTCTGCCGGGACGTTTAATACGGCATAGGCATCGTCCAGTGACAGGCGCCCGTCTTTGTCATGGCGATGGTGCAACTCTGCGGAAACCGCTGCCAGGATCGATTCCAGCTCATAGCCGGAGAAACCAATTTCATCGCAAACCAGACCCAGCAGACGCTTCTCGGCAGGGTGCAGCGTGCCGTCGGCGTAAGCGGCAAAACAGAGGATCTCGACGAACATGCGCTGCAAGGTGGAACGGCGGCCGACTTCGCGGCGGAACTGGGTGAGTACGGCGTGGATATCGAACTCGTCCTCCTTGCCCTCATTGAACAGAGCTTTGGCGGCCTCGCGTTGCTGGGGGGACAGCTCCATATCCTGCATGACGCTGGTAGCCATGCGGATCTCGTCCCGGGTAACCCTGCCGTCAGCCTTGCTGAGATGGCCCATGGTCGAGAATACCGCAGTAAAAAAGGCAGCCTGGACGCGAAACTGGTGGCCGCGTGGCAGGCCGCCCTGCGCCCTGCCCCCGGTGCGCCGGCCGCTGGGTTGTTCAAATTTCCCACCCAGGCCGCGGTCGAAATTGCGGCCCACCACCGCCCCCAGCGCGGCGCCGATGGGCCCGCCCAGCATGAAACCGAAAGCGCCGCCGGCAAGCGTTCCCCACCACGACATCAGGCGCCGCTCCTGTTCGTGTCCACCACATCTCCCGGTCTTATCAGATGCAGCAACTCACCTGCCGCGGCCTTGCTCATCGAGCCGGCGTTGGTAAACCCGAGTACCGCCAGCGTCGCGGTGGTCATAAGTTTTCCGGTCTCCGTCAATGGTGGGCGAGTCCTGCTCAGGCAACGTAATAATTCATCCATGCCGGGGTTATGGCCGGTGAGCATGAGGTTATTGCAATCCCGGCTGTATTCTTCCACCAACCCCAGCAACGCGCGCAGGGATGCGCCATACAGGGCATCTTCATATACAATATGCACAACACCCAGTTTGTCATTGACGGCGGCCAGGGTTTCCCTGGTACGCGTGGCCGGTGAGCAAACGCTGAGGTCCGGGATAATGCCGTTGCGCTGCATCCAGTGACCGATGCGGGGCGCCTCCTTGCGGCCACGCGGCGCCAGCGGACGCGCAAAGTCCCCGGCAACGCCACTGTGCCAGTCGGACTTGGCATGTCGGAGCAGGATCAAATGAGCTTTATTCAACATCAAACCGAACGGGGTCAGCGTAACAGGCTGTGAGAGGTATGACAAAACTACACAAGGCTTTTACTCTGACCCCCGAATTTCAATATAAAGTTCTTGGGATTGTACAATATGAGCTCCCCTCTGAGTGAAACTTTTGCCGCGGTTGACCTCGGCTCCAACAGCTTCCACATGGTCGTCGCCAAATTGGAGGACGGTCAGGTGCGCGTCATCGACCGGCTCAAGGACATGGTGCGCATCGCTTCCGGGCTGGATCGCGATAACAACCTCACCGCAGAAGCCACGACGCGGGCGCTGGAGTCCCTGCGCCAGTTCGGACAGCGTATCCGGGAAATACCTCGCACCAATGTGAAGGCGGTGGGCACCAATACCCTGCGTCTGGCGCATAACGGCAATGAGTTTATCCGGCGCGCGCGTGCCGCGTTGGGGCACAACATCGACATTATCTCAGGGCGGGAGGAGGCCCGGCTGGTCTTTCTCGGGGTTGCCCACAGCGTCTATAATCACAACGGCGCCAGCCTGGTGATCGATATCGGCGGCGGCAGCACCGAACTGGTGATCGGCAAGGGCTTTCAGCCGCACCTGGCCGAGAGCCTGTATATGGGTTGTGTCAATGTCAGCCAGCGTTTCTTTGCCGATGGCGCCATCACCGGTAAACGCTTGCGCAAGGCCATACTGTTTGCGCTTGGGGAACTGGAAACCATCGCCGCCGAATACCGCCGCCGCGGTTGGGATACTGTGCTTGGTTCTTCGGGGACGATGCGCGCCATCGCCGATGTTGCCATGGCCCAGGGCTGGAGCGAAGCCGGGATAACCCGCGCCGCCGTCGAGCGCCTGGGAGCGCGGCTGATTAGCGCCGGCCACCATGACAAACTGGACCTGGAGGGCCTGTCGGAACGCCGGAAACCGGTGTTTGCCGGCGGCGTCGCCGTTCTCAGCGCAATCATGGAGGCGCTGGACTTGGACCAGATCCAGGTCACCGACGGCGCCTTGCGTGAAGGCATCATTTATGAGCTGATCGGCAGGCGCCGGAACCAGGATATACGCAAGTCCACCGTCACCGACATTGCACTGCGCTATAACGTGGACCGGGAGCAGGCCGACAAGGTGGCTGCCAGCGCGGCAAACCTGTTCGAGCAGGTGCGCAAGCGCTGGCGTTTTGACGACAGCGACCGGGATACCTTGCTGTGGGCAGCGCAACTGCATGAAATCGGTCTGGCTATCGCCCATGCCCAATATCACCGCCATGGCGCCTACCTGCTGTCCTACTCCGACATGCCGGGCTTCTCCCGTCAGGAACAGCAGCACTTGTCACTGCTGGTCAGGGCGCACAGACGGAAATTCCCGCTGCTGGAATTCGATCAGGCAACCCTGGAGAACCAGCGCACACTACAGCATCTCGCGGTCCTGCTCAGGCTGTCCTGCATCCTCAACAGGAGCCGTTCCTACAGCGCCCCGCCGGATATCAAGGCCAGCGCCAATGCCGACACCCTGTCACTGAAATTCCTCAAGGGCTGGCTCGACAACCACGCCCTCACCCGCGCCGACTTGGAGGCCGAGGCACTGTATCTGCAGGCGCTTGAGTTTACCTTGAGGTTCGGTTGAGTTTTCTTTAAATTACCACTCACTCAAGCCCTGGGCCCAGCACAACCGTAATACCTCTTTTATCTTTCTCATGGACAACCTCTTTGCAGGCATCTGCGTCGCCTCCTCTCATTGGAAAAGTTGACACCCCCTTGAAACTGCTGGATGAAAACACCATGCAGGGCGGGGAGCAGTCAGGCAATAGCGTCGCCGTCGAGATCCTGCTCGAGCGCCTCGATAACAACCTGCCCGGCGTCAGGGACATGCTCATTACCATGCTGCAAAAGCGCGACCAGTGGTTGCGCTATCTGGTCGGAAAACGCCCGGATCGGGCGGTCATGGATCGGG
>JAPORZ010000245.1 GCA_026709915.1 Gammaproteobacteria bacterium | reverse complement strand
ACGCGTTATGCCTGACACTATACACACTGATACCTTACACGTCATCCACGCCCGCTTGGAAAAATCACAACACCGATCTAATACGAATGATAAGTATACTCCCACCGCCTCCGCATACGCCGTTGCGCCCGTGCCACCGTCCCGCAAGGCTCGTTCATTACTTGGGAGGGTACTCCCCCCTTCCAGGTAGTCGGTTTTGACCTTGTCGATGGCGGTGGCTATCAGGTCGGAGAAGGTAGTCAGGGCGAGCAGTTGGCGGGGGGTGAAGAGGTCAGCCCAGGTAAAGAAACCGTAACCACGCCCGCTTACCAGATTGGTGGTATTCCTGTTCATTTTCTGGTCCGGCGTCCATGCCGGTTGAGCTTGCCGTGCAACTGCTTCGTGTTCCTGTATCGGGGAGAGATAAACGCGCCCCTTGTTGCCTTCAGCTTCTCCCTCAATACCATTCCCGCGGGCGTTCAAGCACATAACCGTCAGCTTTTGTAACCCTGTCGGGGAACTGACTGTGGTGGAATTTATCGCGACCAATATGAAAGGATGCCGCGGCAATCTTGCGAAGTTGTTGCGATGTTCGACTAGGCGGAAAAGCAACAATTACGTTCTTTTTCGGATAGCGATTACGCAAATCAGATATTGGCGGAACAAGGTCGCTGTCTCCAGAAATGATAATCGCTGTGTCAAACCGATTATCCTGCGCGTCACCCAACAGTCGAACGGCGATATTAACGTCCGTCATCTTCTCCTCGTGCGTCTCCCAGGTTGCACCACAAGCGGCGCATTTCCTTTTTTTCGGAAGATAGTGGCCGTAATGAATATGAAAATCGGGAAGCGTTTGCAGTGCCTCCAGATAGGTCGCCTGTCGTTTATCCTTGCCCGGACTAACTGAATTTGTGGAGATACGTGAGGTAAAATAGCGGATCATTGCCAGATTCTGACTGGGTTTCAGCAGATTTTCAGCCAGACGGGCGAGATTCAGCCAATAGTAGCGCTTCCAACCCTTGGATTTCAGGCCGAAATACAGATTGAAATCGTCAATATAAACAAAAACGCGCTGCACACGAATTTACTTCTGTCTTGAATGATGCTAAAAAAATTTATATCAAAAATGTTGACATCCACACCTGCTTGGAGATAATAACCAGTACCCCCCCGACGATAGCATCGTCGGCCCGACGCCCCGTAGTTGAGGGGCGTCTCTCTTTTTGCTTCGTCAGAGGGTAGGAGCTTCACCCCATTGCCCGGTAATGAGAATCATCCATGATACGAGCGGAGCAGGCAAAAGGAAAAGAGTGATGTTCTCAGGCTGCCGCTCTGAGTTCGTATCGGATAGCTTCTTCGATCTCTGTTTTCTGGCGTCCATAGTCCCTCGCCAATTCCGCAACCGTCTCACCCGCTTTGCATCGCTCGGCAATTATTTCGGTGGCAAGGCCCGTTCCTGCGATAACAGGTCGTCCTGCCGATAATGCCGGGTCGATGACCACCATTTCCGGAGCGTTGACTATACGACTGCGTGTAAACGGATACAGTTTTACCGGAAGCCCGCTTGTGTCCCGTTTGATACGCCGTAATGCAGCCTGCACAACCTCACGAATCGCCAACTGACCCTCCATACTGATATTGACTAGCCTTCCATACTGCTCGACGAACAGGTCGAGCCCGTCTGTCTGGAGCTGTTCACTCAGAAGTGGGTGTAATTTATCGGATTGATTGCGGGTGTTTTCCTGAAGGTAATCAATAGCCCTACGAACCTTGTGCATGGGCACAGTGTGTTCACGGCGAATAGCCGCAAGCAAATGAAGTTCGACAAGGTTAAGAAATGAAAGCGCCACAGGATTGAGAACTGCCGCTTCAATCAAAGGCGGATAAGAATCTCTGCCCATAGCCCAATATCGAACCGTTGACTTGGGGAGATTCAAGTAGTGTGCTACTTCAGCAACAGAGTATGCCGGTAGTGCACGAAGATTGGGCTGATTATGGTTTACGTGGTTCACCTTGGATTTTTCTCATGTCCTCAATATCTTGCAGTTCTTCCAGCTTATCGAGAAGGGCCTCTTCCTGGTCATAACGAACTGTTGGGGATTGCTTGGTAATTTCGGCCTTTGGACGGCCACGCCGCACAAGTCTGTCTCCGATAAACTCGTCGGCACGCGCAAAAAAATCATCCGTCAGTTCCGGCGCATCATCCGGGTCGACCCAGTCTGTAGTTGCATTGGGTTTGTTCACATTCAAAGGATGTTCAGGCCAAACCTTCCAGGCAAACCCGTCTGGAGTTGATTATTTTGTCGATATACTCTGGCCGGCATTATCCTCATCTTGAGTAGCCCGACTCCAATTCCTGCTCAATAATCAACTCTTGGACACCGGATATATTTTTGAAACGTATTTTCTCTTTCAACTGCTTTGGCGTTGCGTATTTCATAAAATAGGCAAAGGCTTCATTGGCAAATGACGGGCCTATTTTTTTCACATTCTCGAAGTTGAAAACGACACTGATCTTGTCGTCTTTCCAAGCATCTTCTTTATCCAGATCGTACAAGTACTTACCTCTGAAGTGCTCGGCCGTATATCGACCATCGCCTTGATACCTGTTACGGTTTGCCAACCGGTGATAAAATTCTCTACCAACATCTACTTCTTTCATAACGCTTCCCTCACGGGTATATTGAAATGGTACAGAGTGCCTGCGAATATCCGGTTTTCTCTGGATTCAACTCTTGCAAGTTCGCCTTTCTCATCCATAAATGCATATCCGTAATGAGACAGTATAGAGAATCTGATTCCTAAGTCCTTACAAGTTTTGATTATTCTCTTCAATCCGTTCCCTCTCCTTGCACCCCTCTCGTAACTGTCACGAATAATACCAGAATTTTTCAAGGAGGCGCTGTTTGCATCTTTTTCGAGCCTGACGAATACGAAATTCTCGCTGCTTTCTTGATAATTTCTTCATTTTATTCTCCCTTCATGAGCAGGAAGTGGCGGGTGATACCGGATAACAACTGCCCCAGGTGGTAACG
>JAPORZ010000148.1 GCA_026709915.1 Gammaproteobacteria bacterium | reverse complement strand
TAAGGAGATACATCTAATGATTAGATATAGTAACCTCTAAAAATGCCCTCCGTGGTATTTCTAGAGGTGGCCATATACCAAAAAAGCATAACAATAGCTTTTCTTATTATTGATTGGAATAGAAAGCATGGTTAAAATGCCGCCTTTTTAACGGTTGCCCATGAGCATACCCTTGGGCATACCTGTAACCATACACAGTATTTTGCCCATACACAATTTTACCCACATACAATCTTACTATGACAAATACATCATTTGACATTGAGGCCCATGCTCAGGACTTCCAGGATAAAGGGCCGGCTGACATTCTGCGCTTTGCTTTTGATAATTTTGACAATATTGCCATTTCCTTCAGTGGCGCCGAGGATGTCGTGCTGATCGACATTGCCAGGCGGATCAACCCGGAGGTCAAGGTGTTTTCTCTGGATACCGGCCGCCTGCACAGCGAAACCTACCGCTTCTTAGAGCAGGTGCGGGAACATTATGGCGTGGAACTGGACGTATTGTCCCCGGATGCGGCACAACTGGAGCCCTTTGTGCGGGAAAAAGGCTTGTACAGTTTCTACAAAGATGGACACAAGGAATGCTGCGGCATCCGTAAAATCGCACCCTTGCGCCGCAAGCTGGAAACGCTGGACGCCTGGGTCACCGGGCAGCGCAAGGACCAGAGCCCGACCCGCGCCAACGTCAGCGTGATGGAAACCGATGGGGCGTTCTCCGGTCCCAATCACACCCTGCACAAGTTCAACCCCCTGGCAAACTGGACTTCAAAACAGGTATGGAGCTATATCCGCGCCAATGATGTGCCCTATAACGAGCTACACAGCCGCGGCTACATCAGTATTGGTTGTGAACCCTGCACCCGCCAGGTGCTGCCCAACCAGCATGAGCGCGAAGGCCGCTGGTGGTGGGAAGAAGAAACCCTGAAGGAATGCGGGTTGCACGCGGGGAATTTAGAGAGTTAAGCCTCCAAAAAAAACGCCCTTAATACGCCGGCAGTTCCAGCTCGCGGAACAGGCGGTCCAGTCCCTTCCTGTCATCGGTTTGAGCTGCTTGTTGCACCAGTTTGCGGGTCAGGTGCGGGGCAAATAATTCGATGAATTCGTACATGTAGTTGCGCAGGAATATGCCGCGCCGAAAGCCGATGCGAGTGGTGGCCTGCTGGAACAGGTGGCTGGCATCCAAACAGGCCAGGTCCTCATCCAGTTCCGGATCGTAAGCCAGGCTTGCTACAATGCCGATACCCATGCCGGCCCTGACGTAGGTCTTGATAACATCGGCGTCCGTAGCGGTAAACACGACTCGCGGTTCCAGTTTGGCCCGATTGAAGGCGCGATCCAGTTGCGAGCGGCCGGTAAACCCGAATACGTAAGTCACGATGGGATAGGCCGCGATGGCTCTTAAGGTCAGCCGTTCAAGCTCTGTCAGGGGATGGTCGCGGGGCACGATCACGCTCCGGTTCCAATGATAGCAGGGCATCATAACCAGATTGTCAAACAGTTCCAACGCCTCGGTGGCAATAGCAAACTCGACCGTGCCGCGGGCGGCCAGTTCCGAGATCTGCACCGGGGTGCCCTGGTGCATGTGCAGGCTCACTTCCGGGTACTTTTTACGGAAACCGCTGACTATGGTCGGCAGCACGTAACGGGCCTGGGTGTGGGTAGTGGCGATGGCCAGTGTGCCCTTCTGTTCATCGGTGTATTCCTGTGCCACCTGCTGCAGCTTGTCCACTTGCTCCAGGATATTGTCGGCCAGGTCGATAATCACCTCGCCGGCCTGGGTAATTTCAGTGAGGTGCTTGCCGCCGCGCTGAAAGATTTTCAGGCCCAGTTCATCTTCCAGCATACGGATTTGTTTACTGATGCCCGATTGGGACGTGTACAGGCTGTCAGCCGTGGCCGACACGTTCAGGCCGTGCCTGGCAACTTCCCGGATAAAACGTAATTGCTGTAGTTTCATGTTGTGCGTAGCGTCACTTGCAAACTTCCATCAGCGCCGTGGCGGAATATGGGCGCCCCTAAAAATTGGCGGCGCTTTTAGAGGTGGCCTTATTATATCATTTAGTTCTAAAAATAGCTAAAACTATCGCTTTTCAGTATAGATAATTAGCGTTAGAGTGACACTCTTTTTGCTTCGGACACGTTCCAGTCGTGGATTTTGCGTTTACATTTGCCGGTTTTGTGGTCGGCTTTGTCATTGGTCTTACCGGTGTGGGCGGCGGTTCCCTGATGACACCGGCGCTGGTGCTGATATTCGGCGTCAAGCCGGCAGTGGCGGTGGGCACAGACCTGTTGTACGCGGCGATTACCAAAGGGGGCGGGATTTTCCCTCACCACAGGCAAGGGACCATCGACTGGAGAGTCGTGCGGCTGTTGGCATCGGGCAGTATCCCGGCTACCTTGATCGCGCTGGTGGTGTTGAAAAAACTGGCCGCCATGGGCATCAACTATGAATCCATCATCACCTCCACGCTCAGCATCGCCCTGATTTTGACCTCCCTGGTGATCCTGTTCAAAAGCCAGTTGCAGTCTCTGGGCAAAGCCGAGCCGTTCCAGTTCATACGCATCATGCACAGACGGTTACGCGTGCCGATAACCATTCTGGCCGGGGTTATCATCGGCACCCTGGTCACTCTCTCTTCAGTCGGCGCCGGCGCCCTGGGCGCGGCCTTCCTGTTTTTTCTTTATCCCCGCTTCAACACCGTCAGGATCGTGGGCACCGATCTGGCTCATGCAGTGCCAATCACCGCAATCGCCGGCCTGGGTCACTGGCACCTGGGTTCGGTGGACTTCCAACTCCTGCTCAGCCTGATCATCGGATCGCTACCGGGTATCTACCTGGGCAGCCACGCCGGGGTACAGTTACCGGAAAAATTCATGCGCACGCTGCTTGCGCTGATGCTGCTGCTGATTGGCGGTCGCCTGGCAGTGGTATAAAAAACCCCGCTCATGCGGGGTTTTTTTACAGGTAACCTCTAAAAATGCCATCCGTGGCATTTTTAGAGACGGAAACGGAAAAATG
>JAPORZ010000179.1:1219-3064 GCA_026709915.1 Gammaproteobacteria bacterium | reverse complement strand
AACTGCGCCTCATCCAACATGTCCTGCTGCGAGCCGTGTTGCAGCAAGCGGTCGGGCAGGCCGTAGTTGAGAATGCGACAAGCAATTCCCTGCTCGGCCAGATATTCGTTCACCGCGCTACCGGCGCCGCCTTGCACCACGTTTTCTTCCACCGTCACCAGCAATTCGTGGGACGCAGCCAGCTCGGCGATCAACTCCCCGTCCAGCGGTTTGACAAAACGCATGTTCGCCACCGTCGCATCTAACGCCTCGCCGGCCTCCAGTGCGGTCTGCCACACGCTGCCAAAAGACAGCAATGCAATCTTTTTACCCTGCCGGCGCACTTCTCCCTTGCCCAGCGGCAACGCTGTCATCTCCGGCTCAACATCGACGCCCGGGCCACCGCCCCGGGGATAACGCACCGCCGTCGGCTGGTCCAGCAAAAAGCCGGTGTACAGCATCTGCCGACATTCGTTCTCGTCTGCCGGCGCCATGACCACTATATGCGGGAGACAGCGCAGGTAGGTGAAATCGTAAGACCCGTTATGGGTGGGGCCGTCAGCGCCGACCACGCCGGCGCGGTCGATGGCTAACAACACCGGCAACTTCTGGTTCACCACGTCATGGATGACCTGATCGTAAGCGCGTTGCAGGAAGGTTGAGTAGATCGCCACCACCGGCTTGAGGCCGTCGCAGGCCATGCCCGCGGCCACGGCAACGCTGTGCTGTTCGGCGATGGCCACGTCAAAATAACGAGCCGGGTACTCCTTTTCAAAGCGCACCAGGGCCGACCCCTCACGCATGGCGGGCGTGATCGCCACCAGACGCGGGTCCAGCGCCGCCATGTCGCAAACCCAGTCACTGAACACCTGGCTGTAAGTGGGCTTGGACGGCTTTGCCGGCTTGGTAGCGGCCGCCGGTTTACCGGTCTGCGGGTCAAATGGCTTGCTCACCGCGTGCCATTTCACCGGATCCTCCTCCGCGGGGCCATAACCCTTGCCCTTGCGGGTGATGATATGCAGGAACTGCGGCCCCCGCAGCTGGCTGATATTGCGGATGGTCGCCAACAGGGTGGGCAGGTGGTGGCCGTCCACCGGGCCGATATAATTAAAACCGAACTCTTCGAACAACGCGCCCGGCACGATCATGCCTTTTAAGTGTTCCTCGGCGCGGCGGGATATTTCCAGCGCGCCCGGCACCTTCGACAGGACTTTTCTGCTCTGCTCACGCATGGTGGTATAGAACTTTCCGGACAGCAACTGGGCAAAGCGGTTTGACAGCGCGCCCACGTTGGGCGATATCGACATGTTGTTGTCGTTCAGTATCACCAGCAGGTCGGCCTCGGTGTCGCCGGCATGGTTCAGGGCTTCAAAAGCCATGCCCGCAGTGAGCCCGCCGTCGCCGATGATGGCAACGCATTTACGCCCGCTGCCGGTGTTACGGGCGGCAAGTGCCATGCCCAACGCGCCGCTGATGGAGGTACTGGAATGCCCTACGCCGAAGGTGTCATAAGGGCTCTCGTCCCGCTTCGGGAACGGCGCTAACCCCCCGTGCTTCCTGATAGTGTGCAACTGGTCCCGGCGCCCGGTGAGGATTTTGTGCCCATAAGCCTGATGGCCGACATCCCAGACCAACCGGTCTTCCGGGGTGTTGTAAATGTAATGCAAGGCAATGGTGAGTTCCACCGCGCCCAGGCTGGCGGCAAAATGGCCGCTGTTGCTGCTGGCCCAATGCAGCAGGAAGGCGCGCATCTCATGCGCCAGCCCTTCCAGTTGTTCCTCAGGCAGGCGTCTTAAATCATCCGGCGTTTCAATCCCATTGAGCAAGGGTGTCTGTATTTGTTCCGACATATCAGTTTCTCTGTGA
>JAPORZ010000179.1:0-1090 GCA_026709915.1 Gammaproteobacteria bacterium | reverse complement strand
TCTGTCCCCGGTTATCCGTGTTATACCAGGCCGGACAATACAACATCCCGGCCTGACCGCGCCAAGCCTATAGAAAATCCTTCCCGGCATGGTCCCTGAACAACTCCGTGTCGCGTATATATCCCATCACTGTTTCCGGATTGGTGTGCCGGGTAATCTGCATGATCTTGTCCAGCCGCGCATTGTGTGCCGCCGCGCTGGTGACAAAACCTGCCCGCAGCGAATGACCGGAGATCTCGTTCGGATTCAAACCGATGATTTTGCCATAATGCTTCAACAAGCGGGGCACATCGGCATGATGCAGGGGACGGCCGCGCACATTGCCGTTGCGCGTCATGGACTGGAATATATGTCCCCACCTGATAGCGGAGATATGCAACCAATCCTCCAGCCGCTTTATGGGTCTTATCACATTCCCCTCAGGTATCGCAATGCGTTGCCCCTTCCCTTCCTGATCGGTCTTGGATTTTCTTATGTTGATGAACATTTGACGATTCTCAGCGCCATTGGCCGATGAAATAATCTGAATATCATCCACCGTAAGAGCGCATATTTCAGACCGTCGCAAGGCCGCCGAGAACCCAAGTGAAATAAGCGCCGCATCACGCAGGCCGATCGGGCTATCGCCGCACTGCTCCAACATGCTCAGGATGTGATGCTCGCGCAAGGCCAGTACCCGGCGCTGGGCAGTGCCACGCATCCGCGCCAGCCCTTTCATAATCACATCTACTTTAGGGTGAGCAGTGGGTGACGGCTTGTGCGCCTCCACAAACTTTCGGTTGATCGCACTCCGGTACAAACTCAGTGTCGAAAATGACAAGCTCTTCCCATTGATCATATTAGCCCGTGATCCCATGATGATAAAAAAATCGGCCACATCATCAGGCGCCGCCGCCAATGCGTCGATACCCACATCCTTACAATAGTCCTGAAAGCAGGCCCAACCCTTGTCGTAGGCAATGCGAGTATTGTTCGCCAGCGCCGAAAAAAGCACGTCATCATAAAATCGGCTTTGGTTTTCAGTTGATTTCAGCATGATTATCTCCTCATAAATTAGTTTGTTGTTTTGACATCTCCCCAGCGGGAACCA
>JAPORZ010000237.1 GCA_026709915.1 Gammaproteobacteria bacterium | reverse complement strand
CCTTTAGATAAACAGGAGGAATAAAATGCCGCCCAGGGCCAGGCGATAAATGACGTAAGGGAGCATGCCGGTGCGCTCCACCAGTTTCAGGAACCAGTGGATGGTAAGGTAGGCGCTGATGAACGATACTGCGCTTACGGTAAGCAGTGCGGGCCAGTCCACCTGCGCCGTGGATAATGAGACGTTGAGCAATTCGTTGCCGGAGGCCAGCAGGATGGTGGGGATTGCCAGCAGGAAGGAAAAACGACCGGCGGCTTCCCGGTTCAGGCCCAGCAGCAGCCCGGCAGTAATGGTGATGCCGGCGCGGGAGGCGCCGGGAATCATGGCTAATACCTGGAACAGGCCGATCACGAGGGCATCCCGGACTCTCAGGCGGTGTAAGCCCCGCTCCCGCCTGCCATAGCGATCCGACCACCACAGCAGCAGCCCGAACAATACCGTCGCGCCGGCGATAACCAGGGGCTCGCGCAGGCGCGCGGTTTCCTGATGCAATAACAGGCCGGCCAGACAGATCGGTACGGTGGCAATGATCACTAACCAGGCCAGTTCTGCCTCGCGGTTATGCCCGATGCTGAATGAAGCGACCCACCCGGCGCCCATGCGCGCCAGGTCTTTCCTGAAATAAAGCAGCAACGCCAGCAGGCTGCCGAAATGCGCGCCAACATCGTACAACAAACCCTGATCATCCCAGCCCGCCAGCTCCGGCAGCAGGATCAGGTGGGCGGAACTGCTGATGGGCAGGAACTCGGTGAGCCCCTGGAGCAGGCCCAGGATGATTGCTTGCAGGGTGTCCATCAGGTGGCCCGGCGGCGCCCGCTCCATAACTTATCCTGCTGGTCCATGAATTGAAAGCCCAGCAACGGCTCCGGGAAATCCCGGGTAAAGGCAATGGCCTTGAAGCGCTCGCCCATTTCCCCCGGCAAGGTCAGGCGTTTTACCTGTGCGGTAATGGCGGGGGCGGGTTGCGCGGCTCCGTGCTGCGCCGACACGACCAGTTCGTCCAGGCCGCAACCGATGAGGAAATGGGTCTGGCTGGTATAGCCGGCCAGTTGCAGGCCGCATTCCAGAGCAGCCTCGGCGACGGCGGTAAAATCTACCGAGGCGGTGATGTCCTGCAAGCCGGGATAAAGGAACGGGTTGGCATGGGCGCGGTGCCGGTAATGGCAGAGCAAGGTTCCTGTGTCCCGTTGGGGGTGGTAATACTCGTGGCGGGGATAGCCGTAGTCGATCAACAACATCAGGCCCTGCTGCAATATATCACTCACAGAGCGCAGCCAGGCGCCAGCGCGCAGGTTTATCTCTGTGCGGTAGGGCGCCGGCAATGGCGCCGGCAGATCAGCGCTAATCCTTGCCCAGGTCGCGTCGATTCGATCATCCCGACAGGGCGCCTCCAGCCAGCAGAAATCGGCGCCGTCATGGCCTACGCGCAGTTCACGCAACACCCCGTTATCCGGCGCTACCCGCACGACGGGCAATGCATCCAGCACCTCATTGGCGATGATGGCCCCGCGCAACGGTTGCTCGGGCAGTGTCTCCAGCCAGATAATGCGCGGCAACAAATGGGGAACGTCGGCGCAGAATAGCTCCTTTTGGCGTTGGCGCAAGTCTGCGCTGGGTTCCAGGATCAGGTAATTGGCCGGTAATGCCGCGCACGCTTGCAGTTCCAGCAGCAGGTCGCGGGCCATGATCCCGGATCCTGCGCCCAGCTCCAGGATGTCGCCTTCGGGCAGCTCCGCCAGTACCTGCCGGCACTGCCGGGCCAGACAACGGGAAAACAGGGGGGAGACCTCGGGCGCAGTAACGTAATCGCCATGCGCGCCGAAGCGGGTCGCGCCGGCGCTGTAGTAACCCTGTCCCGGTGCATACAAGGCCAACTCCATATAGCGCGCAAAACTGATACTGCCCCCGTTTTCAAGAATCTGCGCCCGGATCATCTGTGCCAATGCCTGACTGTGCGTACTGGCAGTCGGCGCCGGCGCCTGCAGGGTCCGCTCAAACCCGTCCCGGGTATTGTCAGCCGCGTGCAACAAGCGCCCTATTCCCCGTGCAGGCCACAGGTAACCGGCCACAACGTGTGTGCGGTGGCGTCGAATTCAGCCCACAGCGCAGCAAAGGCTTTGCCGGACACGGGATGGCGCAGGTCCGGCGCCAGTTCTGCCAGCGGGCATAATACGAACGCATGGCGGTCGATGTCTGCACGAGGCAATCGAAACCCTGCCTGGGTAGTAATCAGGTCATCGTACAGCAACAGGTCCAGGTCCAGGGTGACGGAGGCCGGACTCGCCCCGTTTCGGTCGCGGCCACAATCATTTTCGATTTGCTGCAACTGCCTGACTACTGCCGGCGCGTCAAGCCTGGTTTCGCAGCCCACGACGAAATTGTAGAAGTTTGCGCTATCGAAACCCACTGCCCGGTTTTCATATACCGTGGAGATGCACAAATTCGTAAACACTGCCCGCAGCGCCTGGATACCGTCCCGGATATGTTGTTCCCGCTGTCGGTTACTGCCGACACCGATAAAAATCTGCGCCACGTCAGTCCCTGCTGCCGCGCTCGATGATGAGGCCCAGGTCCCGCACCCCGCGCACGGCGCCGGGCTTGTTCAGTCGCAACCGGCACCAGCGCACCTTGAATTCATCCAGGAGGATAGCGGCCACCTTTTCCGCCAGGGTCTCAATCAGTTCGAACTCTGCTGCGCTGACGAAACTTAGCACACGATTGGCTACCGCCTCATAGCTCACGGTATCGCCGATATGGTCGGATTGCGCCGCCGCGGCAGTGTCGGCAGCGATTTCAATATCAAAGATTAACGTCTGTTTTATGGTGCGTTCCCACGGGTAGATACCTATTACGGTATCCACCTTCAGGCCGTTCAGGTAAATTATATCCATCGTTATGGCAGTCGGTCAGGCGTTTTAGGTGTTGCCAGATTAAAGCAGATGAGGCCAGGAATACAAGCCGAATATCTCCTGAATACGGCGCAGTCGAAACCGGGGCGCATGACCCTCCCTGTCACCGGGTAGTGGATGATCCATGTCCACTGTAACCAACCTGGTACTATAATAACCCCATGCTTATCCATACTGCGCTGGTAA
>JAPORZ010000224.1:17003-25902 GCA_026709915.1 Gammaproteobacteria bacterium | reverse complement strand
CTTTCAGGCAGGAGCCCATGATGAATTTTGGCATCCTTGCGCCATATTTCAACTTCAATGGTTCCATATCATGCAGTATCTCACTCAATCTTCCCTGCAATGCCTGCAGCAAGGGTTGAATCGGCCCTTTATCCATCCGGGCTCGCAAATTTCGTCCCGAACGATAATCCCAGCGCAGATATTGCCCATCCTTCCGGGTGTAGCTGATATTCTCCAAGACACTCATGCAGGCAAAATCCAGCATCAATGCACTGGCAGAATCTTTGACGCTGGCGATATATTCTCGAGCTTTAGTCAGGCCTGCTTCGGTTTCCACCGGAAAAGCCGACTCGGTAATACGAACGTGAGGAAATGCGAATTGACTGCCAGGCGCCCGGCCGGATTCCACTTGCTCTAACAGGGCTCGTCCTTCTCTTTCAAATACCTTCGGGTTCAATCCGTTTGCAGCACAAGCCAGGGCTTTACTCGTCAACACGCCGACCGGCATAATCTCTATGCCGGTTCCACTCAGCCCCCGGCCTGCCGCAGCAAGAGGGGTTGTACCAATGCCTGAGAATGGGTCGAGCACCGCATCAGCTTCCGCATCTTCTATCAACGCGTCGACCAGCTCACCGGAAAAACCTTCTTTGTACTTCATCCAGCGGAGGCCAGGCGCCTCCCGATTACCTTGCCAGGATACAACCTTACGGGTCAGGCCGGGATGGATGGACAGGCGAGAAGCAAACCTCTCTTGCAAAGATTGTCTTCCTTTCACCTGGCCGCCGTGCGGGGAGACCGCGGGCGAAATTAATGCAGTGCGCATATTCGTTCCTCCATCCATAAGGTTTTCATTGCAAGCTGTCGGGTTACCTAAAGAGCATCAGGGATATTCTATTCTATTCGACTCACTAAACCGACGCAACAAGCTCCTGCTGTTGTAAAAAATACTCTACTCGTAGCAGTTACCGCCGTGCCGGTGGCCTCCGGGTCAGGCTCCGGGAGCTCTTCAGGAGCCGCTTCGGCCTCCGGTCCGTCACCCGCAGCTGTCCCGTGGCATGGTCCACGCGCACGGTGGCATCCGCCCGAAAACGTGCCAGACCGGAAACAGAAAGATCGCTGAGAGCAGATGAGGACATGGCTTGATGCTAGCATATTTCAAGCAAAGCCGCCTTGATTTTCGGTGGCCGGCGTGGTAAGGTTGCGCTCCATTGACAGACCTGTTTCCGGTTGGGTGCAGCCCGCCGGGCGCTTACTACAGT
This sequence comes from Gammaproteobacteria bacterium, assembly GCA_026709915.1. Classification (GTDB taxonomy): domain Bacteria; phylum Pseudomonadota; class Gammaproteobacteria; order Eutrophobiales; family Eutrophobiaceae; genus JAAXHV01. The sequence continues at coordinate 24,664 of JAPORZ010000224.1, read as the reverse complement.
ACTTGGTAGAGGCAAGACATTATGGTGTGGGAACTGGGCCAAAAGCCGATCACCCGGAATTTTGAAGATTTTACCAATATTGCCCGCGCCCGGGCGGATGCCACCTTGCATGTTGACGGCGCTACCGGACAGCTGCGGGTGACGGACCGGGAGAACCCGTTTCAGCGCATGATCACTTGGGTGCGCGACAAGCTGCACGCGCAGTCGCAACCGGGGCTGGCCCAAACCCGACATGAGGAGGTGCGGGGGGCGTACAACCGGTTTTTGCAGGCGGTGTCCGCAGAGCATCGCTACCGGGAATTGACGCCCTGGCTGGAAGATACCCTGGGGGCGGACATCATGGCCGCTGACCCGAAACCGCTTACCACCCGCAAAATACGCGACCTCACGATGCGCCTTGATGAGCTGGCGCGCAACGGCGCCGAGACCCGCCTCGTCGCCGACTACTTTTCCGGCCGTGAGGGGAATAACTCCCTGCAACATATACTGGAAGACGAAATAGCCCAACGGCCGGCGCTGGCACAAGCGAACTTTGAGCTGTCCGGGGCCGAGGTCGAGCGACTGTCCGATACCATCCACGCGGCCATCATGACAAAATTCCGTACTGACCGGCAGGAAGTGGGTCGGCAGGATGGCAGCAGCATAGCCGCGCAACGGGTGAACGAAACACTGGCCGCGCACGAGCAACGCCTGCTTGCTGCGCACGCCGTTGCCAATGCCACGCAGACGGCAACACGGCAGCCCGACACCGTTGTACCCGAGGCGCTCCCGCCTGACACCGGGACGGCGTCCCGGGACGCCGGGCAGAACCGGGGGGATGGCGGCGTTGGCGGTGGCGATCAGGCAGTTGTGACCGGCGCACCGGACCGCGCCGCGCCCGTGCAACAGAATGACCTCAAGCAGGACACTGCGAGCGTGGCGCAAAATACGCCGGCAAGGAGCTTTGCGCGCAGAACGATCAAGCAGATGAGCGGGCGCTTCAAGACCTTTACCAACTCGCGGCAACGACCTGCCGACGCCCGTTCCGGGAGCGCCACGGTAAGCATGGATGCTGCTTCCCGCAGCGATAGCGCCGACGTGACCGCGACGCAGCCGCCGCGTCAGAAACCGCAGACGCACGCAGACGAGCCGTTGCGCAGGAGTTTTATCAGGCGCAAGGTGACACACGCGCGGCAGCGGCTGAAATCGTTTTCCGGCCCGGTGGAACAGCCTCACTCCCGGGACAAGCCGCAGCCTGACGGCGGCGCGCAGCCAGAGGGCAAGGTTAACGAGGGCGGCGCTGGCTCCCCGGGTGCGGAGCAGACCGGCAGCCGGGCGCCGGAGAGTACGCTGCGACGTTCATTCAGTCTCCGTCGGGGCAGCGCCCGGCGCCGCAGCAAGCTGGCCGCCAGCGCCAGACCGTCGGCCCATCGCGAGCGGTCGGTTACCATCGACAAGGCGCGGCTGGCGGGCTACCTGAAGGATATCGAACTGCCCAAAGACGTCAGGGGCGCGGTGAAAGTCCTGGTGCGGGACGGCAGTGTGCGCAACTACCAGGAGCTGTTCGAGGCGGTGAACAAGGCCACGTTTGAGTGGGCCTGCGCCAACCGGTTGCGCGGCTGGTATGGCGAGGCTTTGAAGGGGCAGAATATTACGCACAGCAAAAACCAGGACACGCCGGCAGATCTGGTTGCGGCGCTCCGCGCCCGGATGGTGAGTGACCGGGAGGCGCTGGATTACCCGAATTTCAAGCAGCAGGCGCGCCTGCTGATTGGTAAATTTGTTCTGGGGCAGCCGTTATGAGCGCGCCGACGGCTTGCATCCGCACCATTTCCGAGGAGCGTTCAAAATGCGTTTAGACGGCGGCTCGCGCATTGTCGAGAACCTGCAACGCGCACACACGGGCAGTTTTCGGCGCGGCAAAATCGGCGCCGACGGCGCCTTTCAGTCAGTTTCCGAAACCAGTGGGTTGCGGGGCTGGCTGGTTGACAGAATGGCGTCCGGCAAGGTGAACGAGCACAGCTGGCAGGGCCGGGCCATCAAGGTGTTGGTCGGCGGGCAGCAGAATTTGGATGCACTGCGCACAACGCTGCGGGACAACAGGAAAACCAGCCTGGTCAACGCCAGCAACCTGTTGCTGAACGAGACCGCACCGGAGGTGCAGGATCAGGACCGCGCCGCGCTGAAGCAGCATCTGGCCGGCAGTCTGCTGGAGGTGGTGCGCACGCGCGGCAGCGCCACGGCAAAATTCGAGACCATTCAGAGTCAGGCCAGGGAGTTTACCAAGGTGCGTCAGGCGCGGCGCGAGCAGTCCGCTGAAAATGTGCGCAATGACGCCACCGCGCAACAGGTGGCGAGCAGCGCAACGGAGACCAGACAAACAGCCCCTGCCGGCTCTCATGCGCGCCGGGAAGGCGTGCCCGGCGGCAGCCTGATCTTCCATACGATGCCGCGACGCATAAATTTCATACCCGATAAGCACGGCCCGATCCTGCCCGGGTTTAACGATCAGATCCAGCCGCTGTTGGACGAGTACTACCAGGAGTTGGCAACCGTCATGACTGCGCAGCAGGATGCTGAGCGGGCCCAAACAGGGGTTAAACTGAACGAAATGCTGGACCGGATTGAGGCAAAAATCGTACTGAACCAGGAGCAGATATCGCTGGCCGACATCGGTGGCCCGCAGGCGCATAAGTTTTTGTCCGAATTCCAGATGGTGGTGGATGACAACCGCGCGCTGGTCGTTGACCTGGTGAACAATTACGGCGCCGGACACGCGGGTACGGGCGCCCAGCCCATGACCTGGAGGCATGCGCTGCAACTCAAGCGTTTGGGCTTGAATGTCGGCGCCAATGTCAGCGTCGGCAACAACCAGAACAAACAGGTTGTCAGTAAAAGAAAACTGGGCGAGGGGAACTTCAATACCGTGCACAAACTCACGTTTGCCGACCAAAGCATGGCAGTATTCAAGCCCGGCGTCATGCTTGAAACGGTTGCCAGAGGCCGACCGCTGGTCAGTGATCATGCCGGGATTCCGGAGCAGCAACCCCGCTATGAGGCGCGTAGCATCGCCTCGTCGCAACTGGATGAATTGCTGGGAAGCAGCTTACTGGTCAAAACCGAATTTCATGAGCATAAGGGTAACATGGGCACCCTGATGGAACTGGCGCAGGGAACGTCCATGGAAGAGTTTGTGACGGCCGCGAAAAACAAGGATTTTCCCATGACCATGCACCGGGATGTGAACCGGTTGCAGTTGCTGGACGCAATCACCGGCCAACTCGACCGCCATAGCCACAACGTCATGGTCGAAACCGACAGCGCCGGCGCTTACCAGCGCCTGAAAGGCATTGACAACGATACCTCGTTCGCGGCGAATGCGGACTATAACGACCTGGAAGAGTTTCGGAACTGGGCTTATGACGAGTCGCTACGGCGCCATCTCGTGTATAACCCTGCCTACCCGACCGCGGCGGCCAACAACAGCGGCCTGCCGCCCGTGGCGGATGCCACCTTTGCACGCAGAATCCTGGCTCGCGGCTTTGCCCAAGAGGCCCGGAACCGGGTCCAGGGCCTGCTCACGCCACGCGAAACAGAACTGCTCGATGAACGCATTGAGCAGGTGCAAGACCACCTCAAGAGCCTGGAGCGCAAAGGCCTGCTGGTGACCGACTGGGACTCCGGGGTCACGCAGGGCGGCCAGTCCGTTACCAAGGCCAGCGTTGCTGACGACACGCACTCCCAGGCCGTTGCCTGGGGTTTGCTTAAACCCCGCGCCAGGCGCTGATTGCACGTCCGGGAACCTCTAAAAGCAACCTCTGAAAATGCCCTCCGTGGCATTTTCAGAGGTTACCTGCAGTCGCCTGAGCATGACGGCCGGGCCGCTTCAGACCAGGGTGAACAGGTCGGCGATGGCCGCGATGAGCGTGATCATCTCATGCTCCAGTGAGCGGATCAGGATCTGCCAGTAAATCAGCAGGATGAACACGGCGACCAGACACTTGATCGGCATCGACAGAAAAAACACGTCAAGCTGCGGCGCAAATCTGCCGATCAGCCCCATACACAGCTCGGTGAGAAACAAGGTAATCACCAGCGGCGCCGAGAGCAGCACACACAGCTCCAGGGTATACAACAGGTTCCTTGCCAGAAAATCGACCAGTTCCAGGGTGAACTGTGGAAAAAATTCGCTCACCGACCACACTGCGTAACTCTGGAAAATAAGGCTCATGTACAGATAAAACCCGCCCACCATGAAAAATATGAAAATACAACTGTGCAGCATCAAGGTGCCGAAGGGTGAGCTTTGATCACCCACCAGCGGGTCCAGGGAGCTGGCGGCGGTGGCGCCGCGCTGGTTGTCGATGAGGTTGCCGACCGCCTGGAAGCCCCAGAAAATCGCCAGTGGCACAATGCCCAGCAGCAACCCTAAGAACAGTTCCTTGACGACCAGGACCAGCAGGTAGTCCACGGTTATGTCGGGCTGCACCTGCGCGCTGACCAGGGGGTAGATGAAGATTCCCATGAGCAGCACAATGGCGCCCCGGGCCTGCGTGCCGCCGATCAGTTCGGCCTTGAAGAACGGCGCGAACAGGAGCGCGCCGCCGATGCGCGGCAGGCTCAGCGCAAAAGCCAGCAGGTACTCGTAAGCCGCCGCGGGCATGGCCGCCTGTTACAGCCGGTTGATGAGATTGAAGGAATACATGGTGAATTGCGCCAGGTCCGCGCCAATCCACAAACCGATAATCATCAGCCCGACTACCACGGCCGTGAGCTTGAACAGAAAGGTGACGGTCTGCTCCTGTAATTGTGTCAGCGCCAGCAACAGGCTGATGAGGATGCCGACCAGCGCGGTAATGACAATCGGCGGCAGTGAAATGATCAGGATGAGCATCAGCGCCTGCTCTACCAGTTCAACGATGATGGACTTGTCCATGACGTCAACTGTAGGTCAGGGCCAGATTGTTCAGCAGCAAGGTCCAGCCGTCAATAAACACGAACAGCAACAGTTTGAACGGCAGCGAGATAGTCATCGGCGACATCATCATCATCCCCATCGCCAGCAGGATGTTGGAGACCACGATATCCACGACGATAAACGGCACGTAGATGATAAAGCCGATTTCAAACGCCTCTTTCAGTTCGGTGAGGGTGAACGCCGGCAGTAGCAGGAAGAAATTATCATCGGTGATGCTGTCCTGAACATGTTCGGGCCATAACTCCTGCGCCATGGTCTTGAACAGGTCAATCATGTCCTGACTGGCGTTGTGTTGCAGGAAGCGGCGATACGGCTCCACGCCCTCCCCCAGCATGAAACTCAGAAAACTGCCGTCGGCGAGACTGACGTTGCTGCTCTGAGCCAGTTCGTAGGTTTCTATGAAGACCGGCGCCATGACGTAGGCGGCGATGATCATCGCCAGTGAGTTGACCACGATGGTCGGCGGGATCTGCTGAATGCCGATGGCGTTTTTGAGCAGGCTGAATACCACCACAAATTTCAGAAATGCCGTACCGATACTCACAATAATCGGCATCAGGCCGACCAGCGCCAGCGTGATGACGACCGTAGGCAGGCTGCCGGGGTTCAGCAGTTCATCCATTACTCACCTTGACGACCCGGATGCCGATACGCTCTTCGATCCGTACCGGCTCGCCTTGGGCGAGCGGCTTGCCGTTCACCAGTATGGTAACGCCGTCGGCGGCGTCCCGGGGCAGTTCCAGCAAGTCGCCCTCGGCAATGCAGTTGATTTCCGCCAGGGTGCGGGTCAGCGAGCCCAGGGAAAAATGCAGCGTCACCTCGACATCTTCAGGACGCAGGAGCTCTGGCGTGGCAGCCGGCGCGTCGTGCCCGGCAGGCGCGGTGGTCCCGGACTGAGCCCCGGACTGAGCCTCTGCTTGAGAATCCTCGGCGTTTGCCGCGTCACTGGCCGGCATTGACGTTGCGGACGCGTCAGCAGCCTGCGCGCCAGCGTTTGCAGTTTCGGTATCTGCCATAAAATTGGACCTCAGTAATTGTTTCACCCGCATGGAGCCCTGTTGCAGCTCAACCGCAAATAACATCCTGTCCCCCATGCACAACACGGCCTCGGCGAGTGAATATTCACCCGCCTCCGGCACTATCAGGTCGTTGACCTGCAACCCCCGTAATTCGGCAACGCGCACATTGGTATGCCCCGGTATCACGTCCAGGCGCAACGGCACGTGTTGCCCGGCAAGTGTGTTGCCGTGCGCGGCGGTTGCAAACAGCGCCGCCAACGACCCGGCGCCTGCCTCAGCAGGCGGCAGCGGCAGCACCAGCGCCGGCGGATAATCCAGGCCGCCGCCCGTGCGCAACCTCAGCGCCAGCGCCGACGCCGTCCCGGGGGGGTGTTCCGGCAACTCAACGCCATCGACCCGCACTGCACACTGCCAGCGTTGGCTCAGCCACTGCAGCACGCCGTTACTGCGCACTTGCAGACAGGCGCAGCGCAACAGCTCATCGAGTTGCCAGAACTGCGCCGGCTCCAGGCCCTGCAGCAATTCATGGAACAGCCCTTGCGGCAGGCAGACCTGAAACTTGCCGCCGGTCGCCAGGGATAATTTCAAGGCCACCAGCCGATCCGAACCGGCGTCGAAGTCCCGGGCCGGTGACCAACGCGCCAGCAGGCGCCGCTCTGTGCCTGCCAGGTAACAGTCGCCGGCGTTGAGCCCGAAACGGCGCAGGACGGTCAAGTCCTTAAGTGCGCGGACACTAACGGCAGCGGCCACGGCAGCGCCCGTATTGCGCCCGGAATATTACCATAACCCAACCCGGCCGGAACCAGGCGAGACGACCCATGCAGGGGTAACAACAGGCTGCGCGCCAGTACTATTGCCAGGTGATATTGACCTGTTCATCGGGTCGGGAAGCGCAACCGCGCTAGGCATTATCCTGTTCGTCATCAAGATACAGCCCCTTGGAGTGGCGTCGCGGATCGGCGTCACCCGTATCCGCATTGACATCAACCCTAACCTCGCCGCCCAGCGCCTGTTGCAGGGATTCTTTCAGCGTCTGGCTGTTGTTGGTCAGCAGCGAGTTATCAGCCGCCGATTGGGTCATAAAGTTGACCACCAGCCGCCCTTCCTCATACTTGAGCGCCACCTCGGTGTTTTGCAGCACGGTGTCTTTTACTAAGATGCGCACTTCCTTGTTCTGATCCAGGTTGTTGACCGTCACCAGGATGCGCTCGGCTACTTTGTCAACCAGTTCCGGGGAAATGGTTGGCGCCGCAACCTGGGCCGCCTTTTGGGTGGCTATTTCATGCGAACGCGCCTCTTGCGCCGCCAGCAACTGGTACAAATCCTGGCCGGGTTCAGTGGTCGCCGCGGTATCTTTGTCTTCTGTCTGTGCAGGGGACGCAGCGTCATCCGGCGCAGCAGCGCCGGCCGGGTCCGTGCCGGGCGCCGGTTTGGGTTGTTGCTGTGCCGCGTCTGCCAGGCCGGATTGGTGACTTTGTGTGCCTTGCAAACCGGGTTCATGCGTGCCTGCGTCCGTGACGCCGGTACCGGGTTCGTGCCGGGGTGTCCCTGCCGTCGTGCGCGGGTGTGTCCCGGCCAGCTCATGCCGGGGTGTCCCAGCTATCTCGTGCTGCCCCCCCTCGGCGGCGGCGTGTTCGTGTAGTCCGGCTGTTCCGTGCTTGTTTGCCCCAGTAGCCGCGCGCGCG
>JAPORZ010000224.1:7053-16898 GCA_026709915.1 Gammaproteobacteria bacterium | reverse complement strand
GCAGTCCCGTGATCGCGGTGGTGTGGCGCGCCCCCATGGCGCAGGTGCGGCCGGGCGCCCGTTGGTTCAGGTTGATAACGGGCCGCAGCGCCGCGTTCGGCGCCGGCGCGGCGCGCCTCGGGCTGGCCTTCAGAAGCGGTGCGGTTTTCATCTAAGGATTGCCTGAACAAGGCCGCGTCGTCCTCCAGGCCCGGATTATCCTGCTGCGGACGCACTCCGGCCGGCGTTGTCGCCGGGGCGGAAGGTGGTCGGGGTGTGGAAATTTTCATATTCATAGTCAATCAGGCAGGAGTTCAAGGCGCCACGAGGCCCAGGGTTTTACTCAGGGTTCGAGTATAACACCGCAGGCGGATAACCTGTCAATGGAAGTTAAGCCCGGGAAGTTAAGCCCGGGAAGTTAAGCCAAAGAAGTTAAGCCAAGGCAGTAGTTCCCGCCAACTTCGGCAAGATAGGAGGTCAGACTTCGGGGCGCCGGAAGTCTTCCAGTTCCTTTTCCTCGTAGGCCTGCCGCTGCAGCAGAGCTTCGAACCGTTGGGCATCCACCAGCTCGGTAAATTTCAGCACCTGCTGGCGGGCATCCTGCTTTGCCGTCAGTGCGCTCCGGTGCGCGTCCATTTTTTGCTGACGCTCCTGCTCCAGCCGCATGATACCGGCTTCAATATCCAGCAAGCCCTGTTTGATGTCGGCCACTTGCGCGTTCCACTGCATCAGCTCGTTGCAGGTCACGGCGCCGTGCTCCTGCAGTTCCGTGTACAGGCGCCGGCGCTCGCCGACCGACCAGCGCTCGTAGTCTGTTTTGCGCTGCTGCTCGGCGCGCAGGGCGCCGGCAGCCTGCTCCAGTTCCAGTCTGGATTGCAGTTCGGTCCTGACGGCCGCATCTTCGCGCCGTTGTTTTATGCCCAGAATCTGGTCCAGCACGATGGCTAACCTGAGATTGCCATGTTCAGCGGTCGATAATGCTGCGCAAGCGTTCCAGGACCTCGGCCATGGGCGCTACGTCGTCGCGGTTCTGGCGCAGAAACTCAACCAGTTGGTCATTTTTGGCAATGGCTTCGTCTGCCAGTTTATCAGCTCCGGACTTGTACTCGCCCACCTTAACCAGCAGGTCCACCTCCTTGCGCTTGGTCAACAGTTCACGCAGGCGCAGGTTCAAACGCTGGTGTTCCGGGTCGGTGATGGCAGTCATGACGCGGCTGACGCTGGCGGTGACATCGATCGCGGGATAATGGCCGGATTCAGCCAGTTGCCGGGACAGGATGATATGGCCATCGAGGATCGAACGGGTCTCATCGGCCACGGGTTCGGTCATGTCGTCGCCTTCCACCAGCACCGTGTACAGCGCGGTGATAGAGCCCTTGTCCGAATTGCCAGCCCGCTCCAGCAGTTTCGGCAACTCGCTGAACACCGACGGCGGGAAGCCGCGCCGGGTGGGCGGCTCGCCGACTGCCAGCCCGATCTCACGCTGGGCGCGAGCAAAACGGGTCACGGAATCCATCAGCAACAGCACGCGCTTGCCCTGGTCGCGGAAATATTCGGCAATGGCTGTGGCCACATAGGCCGCCTTTAAGCGTTCCAGCGAGTTTTTATCGGAAGTGGCGACTACCAGCACCGAACGTTTCAGCCCCTCGGCGCCGATGTCATGTTGGATAAATTCCCGTACTTCGCGCCCGCGCTCGCCGATCAACGCCAGCACCACGACCTCGGTGTCGGTATGCCGCACCAGCATCGACAACAGGGTGCTCTTACCCACCCCGGCGGCAGCGAAAATGCCCATGCGCTGCCCTTCACCGAGGGTGATGCAGCTGTCCAGCGCGCGCAGCCCGGTGGTGACCGGCCGGTCGATAATCTTGCGCATCATCGGGTCCGGCGGCGGCGCCATCACCGGGTAGTAGGTGTTGGTCTTGATGGGCGGGGCGCCGATGGGATTGCCCAGGCCATCCAGCACCTTGCCCAACAACTGCGGGCCTACCGGCACGCTCTGCACGGTCCCGGTCAGCGACACCAGCGTGGCGTTGGAGACGCCCAACATGCTGCCAACGGGGCTGAGTATGGCTTCGCGCCCGTCAAACCCGACCACTTCCGCCGGCACCTCGGCGCTTGAGTTGGGGCTGTGCAGCACGCTGAGTTCGCCGATTTGCGCATTCGGCACGCTGGCCCGGATCAAGGTGCCAGTGACTTTCGTGACCTTGCCATGCAGCTGATACAACCGGGCATCCCGGGTCACCTTCCCAATGGTATCGGTAATATAGGCAAGGTTATAACGCATCGACGCTCACGGCTGCACCCGCGCCTCCAGTCTGGTCCAGCGCTCGGTCACGTCAAAAGCCAGCGTGCCTGCCAGGTTGCGAATGATATGCAGGCCGAAACCGCCGACTGCTGCGGACTGCAAGCGCGCCTCCACATCCAGGTCCGATTGCTCCAGCGGGTTCAGAATGTTGTTGCAGCGCGCGACAATTTCCAGCACAACCTCGGCCTCGGCGCTCAGCCAGGATACGATAATGTCGCTGTCAACCTCCGCATAGTGCACCAGGTTGCTCACCCACTCATCCAGTATGACACAGAGACGGTTGCTGCATTCGGCAGACAGCGCACGCGCCGCACACAGCTCACGCAAACGTACGATGGCCGCGCCGGCCGCCTCCGGCCCCGGCGACAGGTGAAAGGATTTGTAGCCGCGTTTCTCCATGGACACGCCGACCATGGTGATGTCATCGTAGGCGCGGTTGTCCTGCAATGCCAGCGCCTGCTTGTAAACACACTGCAACAGCGTTTGCATCTCCACGTTTTTCAGCGCCGCATTGGTGAGCAGCGTAACGCCCAGGGGTAGCCCGCGCGCCGCGCGTATCTGTTCCAGCCCGCCGTCGAGACCGTCCGAATAAAGCAACAGGCAATGGTCTGCGGCCAGACGCTGCGCGCTGGTCTCATAAATTGCGTCGGGCAAAAAGCCGAGTGCGATATTGCGCGCCACGGGCAAGCGGCCAATGGTAGCGTCACGCTTTTGATACAGCAAGGGGGTTTCGTGGCCGGCATCAGCGTGTTCCAGCAACCCGCGCTTGGGGTCGAGCAGACAACAATACAAGGTGGCAAACATGGACTGGCTGGCAAAGCGTTCGTACAAGGTGGCGTTGGTAACCTGCAACAGGTCGGCCAGACCCAGGCGCTTGCCGTTAGCCATGAGCAGGTTGACGCAGTCGCGGGCGACGATGGCCGCGGCAATGCCCTTGCCGGAGACGTCACCGATGGCGAACAGCAATTTACCATCAGGACGCGGAGCCAGACAGTAAAAGTCCCCGGCAACCTGTTTTGCCGGCGCCAGAAAGGTGCCGATATCGCAGGTGAAACGGTTGTTGAGCTCTTCAAGGTCGTAGTGTGTCACCAGCTCTTGCTGGATCTGGCCGGCGATGGCAAGCTCATTATCCAGGGCTGCGGATTTCATGGTTTCCTGATGCAATCTGTCCACCTGCACCTGCAGTCGTTCAATCAGGTTGTTGACCAACCTGGAGAACTGCGCCAGCTCCAGGTAGTCCTGGCGCTCGGGCAGGCGCGCTTCTAAGTGTCCTTCGCTGATTTCTCTTGCCGCGGTAAGCAGATTGATGAGGGAGTGCAGGATTTTTCTGGCCATGCGCCGGATCACTAAAATGATCAGGCCGAACACACAAAGCAGCAGCAGCATTACCCATAACAGATAGGTCTGCAACTCGTTATACAAGTCGGCGGTGTCGTACTCAATACCAAGCACCAGGCCGGGGACAACGGTGTGGTAGTAGATCCTGATGAAGTCCGGCAGGGACAGCAGGTTATACCACTTGACCTGTTGCAGGGTCTCCGTAACATCTTTTTCGATGATGTTCAGACAGTGCATGATCGACGCCCCTGAGGCGCTGGCGGGGTCGGTATAGATGCCGCGCACAGCCGCCAGACGCGGCGTGGACACATCGTCCGCGGACGCCGGGTCGGGCGCGGTCGCCAATAACCGTTGCAGTTCACCCTGCTCGTAGCAGATGCTGGCATCGGTGAAAAAAAACTCCAGCGGAGCCAGCATAATCAACAACCGCAAGTCGTCCAGTTGCACCGCGTAAGGCAGGCGCCATTGGCTGTCGCTCACCAATAACGGCGCGCCCCAGCCGTCGTTCAGGTCGCCATCAAAGAACCTGTGCCTGAGTGTCTGTGCCAACGCCAGGTCCGCAGGTTCAATCTGGCTGGCTGGCGACAACGCATGGCCTGTGGCATCGTAACGGGTCACCTTGACCTCGGTGCGCGCCACCTGTGACATGACCAGCAGCTCCAGTCTGGCCGGGGACTGCAGGGCAAAGCTGGCAACAACCCCGTCAGAGCCAGCCCCCACCGCAGACAACTGGAAATCTGCGACCCGGCTCGCAACGTAACTTTCAAAGTCGCGGATATTTGTCAGAAAATCAGCCCTGACCTCCTCTGAGATAATGGCTGAATAAAACTGGGTGTCGGCATTAAAGTCCAGGGTTTCCTTGTAGATGATAATCGCAGCCACCGTCAGGTACAGGATGATGAAAACCTGCACCGACCAATAGATGAGCTTGCGCTCCAGTCTTGGCGTCCTGTCTGCCGACATCAGGGGGAACGATACGGTCGCGTCATGACGGACATACTATCAGCAAACGCGTGGTCGGGACAATACGAGGACAGATCAGGGCATGGTTTTGTCCGGCTCGTCGAAATAATGGACGTAGTCCGTGCCTGCCAGTGAAAAGATGGCAAACGTTTCATTGATTTCATCAATCCGGTAACCATCCGGGGTGAGGGAGCCGACAAAATAGCGTTGTCCGTCATCCAGCAGCACATAGTTGAGGACATTGAAGCTGGCGCCCAGGATTTTACTGGCGGTGAAGGCCGGCAGGTTCAGTGTTTCCTGTTCGCCGGGTCCGGGCAGCAGCAGTTCCGGGCGCGCGTAGCGTTGGCGATATTCCTGTGCGAGCGCTTGCAGCCGCGGCTCGTCGGCATTGTGGTAATCCGTGGCAAACAGCAGGATACGATCGTTTTCGCGGTCGTCCTGCAAGCGCAGCAAGGCGCTCGCGTCGTGGCTCTCTATCAGTTCCTGCAGGTGACCATAGCCGTCATCCCAGTGCGCGACTTCATCCTCATAAGCGATTGCATCGACCTGACGCATGGTCTCGGCCAGCGCCGCCTGCCACTTTTCGGCGTCCTGCACGTAGCCGCGCAGCACCAGAGTCCTGATGTCATCGGGTTTTACCGAAACGCTGATGGCCTCATGGCGAGCCGGGTTGACCAGTTGTTCGAGGATATTCAGGATGTTATTTTTGAATTGCTCAGTGAGCACCAGCCGGGATTTGACGATGACGCCGCGCGCGTACATGGCGCGCACAAACTCGTGTTTTTCCGCGCTGTTGAGCGCATAGCCACTGACCTGCAACAGGTTTTTATCGAGCAGTTCAAAGCTGGCGTCGAGTTTGAAATCGGCGGCGACGCGTTCAATCTCAGCCAGCGTCATACCGGGGTCGTGCGCTACTTCCGCCACCGGTTGCGATTTGCCATGCCAGTAGAATAACCCGCCGCACAGCGCCACGACCGCCAGCGCGCCCGCGCCCATAACGCGGGCGCGGCGGGGGACGCGGCGCCACAACTGTGGGAACGCCGGCGCTGCGACGCGGTGGCCCGGCGCGCGCCCGGTTTGCTCTGCGCCGCCGGCAGCCGGCTCCTGACCCGACGCGGCTGCCGGGTCGTCTTGCGCGGTGGCCGGGTCAGTCCCCAGCGCTGCCAGCTCATTTTGCATTGCCGCTGGCTCATCTTGCAGCGCCGCTGGCTCACCTTGCCCCGCCACCAGTTCATCTTGCCCCACCAACTCGTTTCCCAATGCCTCCAACTCATCTTCTGACCGCGCCGACCCATGCTCCGGCGCCAGCTCTTCATGCTGTGACCCCGGCTTTTCATCCCCCGGGGGCGCATGGTCGGCGTTGGCAGCGGCCTGTGACTGCTCCGGCGCCGGCTGTGCGGTGCGTCGGGCCTCAAGAAATTGCGTAAACAACCGCGCGGGCGGTGGAATATCCCAGCACGCGTCGGCAACGCCCAGCGCCAGATAGAGACCGGCGCTGGTTATCAGACCATAGTCGCCGATCGTGTAGGGTCCCTGCTCGTGCAGCTCATCCGCGCCGTTGAGCAGGGCCGCAGATGCCTGTGTCGGACACTCCACCAGAGTCTCCTGCCCACTGCAGCGGAAGATCAGGTGCTCGTCTGCAAGCCCCTGATCATGCAGGATAATATCGCAATCCGGGGACTTGCCAAGACGGGTGACGCCGAGCGGCAGGTAAAACTCCGCCCCCACATGCAGGCCGGAGAGAATTTTTAATATGAACCTGGAATCAGTCATTAATCGATCTGGGCACAAGGGCCTCCCTTCGGGACGGTTTTTTCACTGGATTCCGGGTCAAGCCCGGAATGACGGCAAGAATTTGACGACACTTTCAGGCGCACTCATGGATGGGTAAACTTGTTTCTCATACAAAAATAAATTAGATTAACCGTCAAGTCAAAATTCGCTGGAAAATATGGCCGGCTCATCCGACAAGACCGAACAACCCACCCAGAAGAGGATACGGGATTCCCGCAAAAAAGGACAGGTTGCCAAGAGCAATGAAATTGGCAGTCTGGCCACGCTGGTAGCCGTGGTTGTGTGCTTCCTCGGCGCCGGCGCGGCGTTTTTGGAGGACTTCGAGCGTATCATGCTCATGGCCACTCACCTGGAACAGGCCGACACGCGCAGCGTGCTGGTAGCCACGGCCCGCAGTGGCGCAATCGTCATGCTGAAGATAAGTTTTATCGTCGTCGGCGCCGCCGCACTCGCCGCCTTGCTGTTGAATTTTTTCCAGGTCGGCCCGCTGCTTGCGTTTGAGTCCATTCAGCCCAAATTGAGCAACGTCAACCCGGTGGAGAAACTTAAAAAGCTGTTTTCCAAGGACTCGGTCATTCAGGTGCTCAAAAATATTCTTAAAATCGTGGCGCTGGGCTCAATTCTGAGCATTGCCTTGTACAACAACATCCCGGAGCTGTTCAGCCTGCCCGATTGCAACCTCGGCTGCATCCTGCCTACCACGACGGCAGTGTTAAAGCATATCATCACCTATTCCCTGCTGGTGTTTACCGTGGTCGCGGTGGTGGATCTCGGCCTAGCACGGCGCAAGTACACCAAAGAACTGATGATGTCAAAGGAAGAGGTCAAGCAGGAGTATAAAGAATCGGAAGGCGACCCGCACATCAAGGGCAAGCGCAAACAGTTATTTAATGAAATCATCAACAGCGAGCAGGTGAAAAACGTGAAGCGATCCTCGGTGATCATCACCAACCCGACCCATATTGCCGTGGGCCTGCTCTATGATGAGGAAAAGACCCCGTTACCCATCGTCACCTTCAAGGCGGAGGGCGCCCAGGCGCAACGCTTGATCAAGGTTGCCAGGGAAGAAGGCGTCCCCATCATGGAAAACGTGCCGCTGGCGCACTCACTGCACGAACAGGCCAACGTGGAGAACTACATCCCCCACGACCTGATCAAGCCCGTCGCCGAAGTACTGAGACTGCTGCAGGAGTTGCGTTAAAGGCGGTTTTGTCTGCGGGCGGCGCGCCCGTCTGTCGGTCAGTGGCCTTGTGCGGCTGGGGTGAACTGGAATTGATAGTCGGCCCTGGTCAGCTTGACGCTGTAGTCTGCCGGGTCCACTTCAATGCGCAGTTGTAAACCGTAGTGGCTGCGCTCTGTGTCCAGTATCACGTCCTGGCCGCTGGCGGCGTGGCTGATGATCTTCACCGGGGTGCTGTGGGTTATGTCCAGGTGCAGCTTGCCACTGTCGGGATCTTTGCCGACGCGATAGAGCTTGTGGGCATCTGCGCCTGCGGGAAAGCAGCCCTTGAACGGGGCATCGGCGTAATGGGCGCCACCGTTCCCGCCGTCAAGCCGGCCGACACACTCTTCCAGTACGACGCCCAAGGTGCGCTGGTAAACTATGCCCTGCACGATCCCGAGCAACTGCGGGTCGGCTGCGCCGCCCTTGTCTGTGCAGAACCGGCGCAACGCCTGCACGGTATTGTCTGTGTTCCGACCCATGTCCTCGCCGTCGATAATGTAGTTATCGCGATCGAAGTCTCTCAGGGGCTCGTCAAAAAAATCGGGATATTGGGTCGAGGCCCTGCTCTCAGTGCTGGTAAATTGCGTCAGGCTGGCTTCAACGCGCCGCACTGCGGCGTCGGCCAGACGACCCGCGCCTTGCTGTTCGGAACGAACATCCAGGTATTGTTTCACTTCCCGGGCATTATCCAGGTAGGCTTTAACGAAGCGCACGTTCAAGGGCTTGCCGCGGCTGCGCAGTTGCTGCAGATGGCCGAGGTTCATCTTTCCCACCACATTCTCGCCGAAGTTCTGTTGCAGGGAATGAATGAAGGCGTCAACAGTCCTGCGGTTGCGGAGCCGCTTGCCGATACCTGAAGCGGTGACCCAGCGCAGCAGCCGGAAGCGGCTGCTGCCCAGCTTGAGGTTATTCTGTTTGGTAACAGTGACGACATCCCGGTCGCGCACATTGGCCCGGGCGATGGCGTCTGAAAACTGGTTGAGACTGACTGACATGCGCTGGCTGCCGGCACTCTTTACAACATGGCAATATCAGATTGAAAGGGCGCTAGGCTTCTTTATTGAGGAAATTGTGGTAGGCCACCAGTACGCCTTGCGCCACGCGCGCGCCGGTCAATACTTCACCGATGCGTTTGTATTCGGCGGGGGCGCAGCCTTTTTTCAAGGCCTCGTCCAGTTCCTGTTCAAATGCTTTCAGGACTTGCAGGAGCTTGTCGCGCTCGCTGCCTTCCGGGTCGTCGGAGAGCCGCGCCTCCAGGGTGGTGTTGTCAGCTGAGGTCATAGTGGTTCACAGGGTTTCGGGTTGAACGGTTGCCAGCGCCGCAGTATAGCATAGACATGGTTGTAACGCATACCTTTTTGCGCGTCAGGCGTCTGGCTGCGCGCGGGCGGCATCGGCTTTTGCGTCTTCCTGTTGTACGCCTTCGGGGGTGTTATAGTCCAGCACCCGCGTGGTAATAATGAAGTAACGGTTAATCGAGGTGATAGTCTTGGAACGGGTGGAGAACAACAGGCCGAGAAAGGGGATGTCCTTCAGGACGGGAATGCCGCTGTCGCTGAAATCTTCATTGTTGATCTGGTAGCCGCCGACCAGCAGGCTGGTTTCCTGTTGCACCAGGGCTTCGGTGTCGATAACGGTGTTATTGACCGGTGGAATGGCGTCCACATTGCCGGAGGGACTGGCCCGCACGCCGTCCTCAATATGGATATCCAGATGAATTTGCGCCTGCTCGACGTCGGCGCTGCTGTTGCCGCCCACGATGTTCGGGGTCACCTGCAGGTGGGTGCCGAAACTGATGGGCACCAGGTCAACGGCGCGATCGCCGGCCAGGCGCACGTAAAACGTCTGGTCGGTGCGGAATTGCGCGGCGCGGTTGTTGAGCGTGAGTATGGACGGCTCCGAGACGACCCGGGCGTTGCCGTCTTCAACCAGCGCGAACAGGCGCGCGCGAAAACCCGTAATGTCGCTGATGGAAGAAGCCGGGATGTATTCGTATTCGAGCAGGCCCTGTTCCTGATTGTTCTGGATATTGACCCCCAACTGTGAGTTGTATTTGCTGTTGACGTCGAGGATGGATGCGGAGATTTCAATCTGTCGTTCCGGCACGTCCAGTTCATTCAGCAGACGCACATATTGCGGGATACGCGCGCGCAGGTCGCGCACGATGAGCGCTCGCTGCGCGACGTTCACCGCCACAAACGGGGCGCCGCCTGCAAACACCAGGTCCGGGGCGGGGGT
>JAPORZ010000224.1:0-6911 GCA_026709915.1 Gammaproteobacteria bacterium | reverse complement strand
CCTGCGGGGTCATCCTGGGGCTGCGGCTCGGGCATGACTGCCGCCGCAGCGCTGTCGTCAGCCAGATCAACGTGCCTGACCCCCATGGTTTTTGCCAGAATATTGGCCAGATTGAGCAACTGCGGCTCGCCGTAGGCATAGCGAACCGGTAACATGCGCACCACCGGGGTATCAACATCGCCGACGCCGACGCCCGGTTCCGGCAAGGTTTTATCACCAGCCACAAAGCGCACGATACGCTCAACGAACCTGATATACTCCGGCAACCCGGTGAGGCGCAGCACCTGGCCGTCGAAGATGACATCAAAACGATTAAACCCGCCGTCGATATCGAAACCGTCGTAGAGTCGGGTAAACGCGTCGGCGTCAAAGGTTGTCGGGTCCAAGGTCAGGTCCTTGCGGGCCAGCTCGTTGGCATGGCGCACAAACAGCATGGAACCGTCAAAAAACCAGATCAGGCTGTTGGCCTTGCACAGCAGTTCGATAAAGCGTTTACCCGGCAGTTGTCTGAAGTTGCCGCTGATGGTCTGGCGGCGCGCCTGCTGGCTCACGGTTACCGGCACCGACAGGTTGACGGAGAAGTCCAGCAGCACCTCCGCAGCGCTGATCCGGCTTGCATAAAAACTGAAGTCGGCAGTTTTCCAGTGCAGGTTGGCAGCGCTCTGCAAGGGGTTGGGTTCGGTCTCGTCCTGTGGTGCGCTGGCCGGAGCCACAACGAGTAACAACAATAGCGCCGCATAACCGGGCAGGCTGCCGTGTCTGATCATCATTGTGCCTCAGGCGCCGGCGCAAACTGGTTGAAACTTACCTGCACAGGATTATGTCTCCCTTTATGCGTCCGGCGCGCCCGCGGGCGGCGGCAGCGTAATGCCGCAGTTACGCATGGCCTGATACACCGGCAGCGCCGCCTGCGCGTAGGGGCGATCGTCGGCCATATCAATGGCGCCGGCCAGTTCCGGGTAGCCCGGCAGCTGTTTGAATGCCGCGTCCACTTGCTCGACGGCCCGGTACGCCTCGCCCCACACCGGGTCGGCCTTGGGCGAAGCGTCGTCTGCGTTGCATTCCGCAGCATATTTTATATCCTGCAGCGTCTGATACAAATCTGTCAGTTCCGACCCGGCGCCGGCGCCCAGGGCCTGGCGCAGTTGTGCGGCGGCGGCGTCATCGAGTTTGCCGTACTTGAGGAAGTTCGAGCACTCCTCCATAAAATCCAGGCTATCGTCCGGGCCTGAGGCATAGGTTTGCTGCTCTTCCGGCGTCATATCGGTGATGATGCGCAGTACCAGGGCGCCGAACTGATGCAACAGTTGGAATTTGGCATTCAGATCACGGTCGGCCGTGGCCAGCGCGCCCAGGTCTTGCGGCATTTCCTCGCGCAAGGCCAGCAATCTCGGCGCCTGGCTGGCCGGAATGCGGTTGTACAGGGCCTGCTCATAGAGGCCGTCTGCGGCCGCCGCGGCGGTGGCTGCCCCGGCGCTCGCTGCCAGGTCGCCTGACTGCGCCTGACGCAGCGCCTGCAGCGCTTCCAGGCGTTGCTGTAAGTACTGCCGGACCGTGGTTTCCGCAGTCAGCCGGACTGCCTGCTGCACCCGGGTCATGATCGAATCTGCGTTGTCGCCGGTGGCAAGGTGTTCAGGGCGCGCCATGGCCCGTTCCACTGTTTTTTGCAGTTTCCCTGACAGCTTCTCGAAAAAGGCCGGCGGCATCCTGCTGGTATCGAAGCTCAGGCCGAAGTCGGCGCTGAGCTTTCCCGTTTCCGGCAATTCCTCGACCATCGCCTGCAGCCGGTTGGTCGTGTCCGCCGCCCCTTGCCGAATGCCGTAACCCCCCAGAAAAATCTTCCTCACGGCCTCGTTGTGCGCGGTCGTTGCCAGCCGTTCCACCATACTCGGAAGAGCGGCCCAGATCTGTTCGCGGCCGCGGTAGTTGTCGCAATCCGCCTGCAGGTTCCGGAACAGAGAGTCAAAATCAATGTGGTCACGCACCGCTTGCGTCAGTTCCCTGCCGCCCGGGAGCGCGGCATAAGGCGCCTTGCCGAATTGCCGCTCGAGCTCGTCCACAACGGCTGCGGCGTCACCCTGCAAGCGCGTGGCCTGCTCGACGCTGCTCCTGACGTGCCGGACGTGTAACGGCTTGCCGCGTCGCTGTAACTCGCGTAACGAGTCAAGCTGCATTTTTTCCAGCAGTTGCGCGCCGAACTGGTTCTCCATGGCGCGCAGGAACGTGTCCACGGTCTTGCGGTTGGTGGCGCGCTTGCCGATGCCTGAATTGACAATCCAGCGCAGCATGGGAAAACGGCTGTTGCGCAGCTTGAGGTTATCCCGGTCGGTGACAGCCAACGTATCTGTGTCGCGCAGGCTGCGGGCGCCGAGCAGGTCGGAAAACTGGTTTAAGTTGATCGTCATAACAGTCAGCCCGGCGCGCTGGCGTCGTCAGCGTCGCTGAGGAAAGCCGCCAGTTGCGGTCGCCAATAGTCAATCTGGTTGAGAAAATCCTCCAGCAGCGCCCCCAGGCCCTCACTCTCGAGCCCGGACAGCAGCGCCTGCCCCTTGAGGCGCAAGGCGTTGGTTGCATCCAGTAAAAAGACGCAACCGCCGGCGCCGGACCCCATGCAGTTGCCCTCGAGCAAAAGCGCCAGCAGCACATTGGCCGGACTGGTCGCCACAGCCAACTGTGCCTCGTCCAGGTGCAACAGTTCACAGGAAAAATACAGACTGGTCTCGGTCAGGGTGAAATCCAGCCTGTGGGCGTCGAAGTACAGGGACAGTTGCGGGTCTGCGGCGGATGCGAGTTCGGGGTCAGCGGCCAGCAGTGCCAAATAACTTTGCGCGTGATAGCGCTTCATGTCAGACTCTGAGACCAGGGCCGGGGCCGGTGAAGTCCTGTGGCGCTACGGGCGCAGTGGGAAGCTGCTTGAGGCGCAGTTGTACATCCGCTGCAAGCTCCAGGAAGCGGATCATAATCGCTTCCAGCAGGTCGGCTTGCGGCGCGCACAGCGGCCTGATGACTGCACACAGCGCAATACTGTCTGAGTCGCGGTCCGTAGCCATGGCCGCCACGCCGTCGGCAAACTCCAATTCCGCATTCATGCCCAACAGCGCACGACAAATCCCGGCCTGATCCAAAAAATCAGACAGGCGCGCCAGCTCGGTGTGCAGGAGCAACCGGTCGGCGTCGATATCGGCGACCAGGGTACAGGCAGTGTCGTCAAATTCCAGGCAGATACAGTCGTTCTCGTCGAAACTGAGCTCAGGTATCCCGACCAGTTGCGCCATGCTATCGGCAATTTGTGCCAGCACTGTCTGCAAGCGATATTGACCTGTTCAGCGGGACGGATAAGTGGGGCGGCAAGCGCTTGGGCGCCAGGCACGCGGCGGCGTCATGGCGTCGCGCCCGTGTTCTCCCCGGCAGGGACTTTCACCTCAATGACCCGCTGCCACGCCTGTGCCTTGTCAACAAACTGGCGTATCTTGCTCTTGTCTTTGCCGTAAACCGCGTCGGCTACCTCAAAAAAGGACTCCAGGGTTTGCTTTGCGCGCGCCCATTCTCGATTCTGCATCAGGCACTCGGCGGCATGAAAGTACAGCTTCACGTTTGTGGCATCGAGCAGTGCGGCCATGGAATAGGCATCCGTCGCCAGCGACCACTTTTTCTGTTTGTGCAGCGTCACCGCCAACGCCGTCCAGCAACGCGCATCCTGGCCCTCGCACAGCACCAGGAAATTAAACACACCTTTTGCCCGCTCCAAATCGCCTTTGCCCAGCAACTGGTGGCCGGCGGCATACAGGGCCTCGACCTGCGCCCGGGTCAGGTCAAAGGCGCCCGGCAAGCCATCGAGGTGCAACCTGTCAAAGGCTGCCGAAACCTGTTCCAGCGATACTTCAACGTCGTCTTCTTTATAGTCCATAATGGATACCTGGGGCGATCATATCGTATGCGCGTTCGATTCAAAGATGCTGTCCTGAGTCTTTGCCGACTCGGCGACCAGCTGGGCCGTTTGCTGTATCTGCTCTTGCAGTTGTGCGATGACCTTTTTCATGTCTGCGATGGCCTGCTCGTTCATGGCATCGAACTTGTGCAGTTCCGCAGCCAGTTGCTGGGCGTCAGCCTGAGCCTCGCTGGCGTCACGCTCGGCAAAGCCGGCCTCCATGTTTTCCGCGCCCTGGCCGATGGTCAGCCCGCCGCCGATCACATTGGCGCCGCGGTTCGCCCACTTGGCGGCTGTCATGACCCGGGCGCTCTTGCCACTGACCTTTGCCGCCTGACCGGCAGTTTCCGCCGTCTCGCTGGCCGTGTCCGCGCTCTCACCGGCCACATTGGTGGTCTCGGTGGCTACATCCGCCACCTCGGTGCCCAGCTCTGTCACTTCCGCAGCCGCGTCGGCGGTTTCTGCGGCAGTCTCACCGATTTCGGCGCCGGCTTCGGCAACGGTGGAGGCGGATTCAGCAACCTCAGCGCTGGCCTCGGCAACGGTGGCGCCGGCCTCCGCAACAGTGGCGCCGGTTTCCGCAGCGGTGGCGCCGGCCTCCGCAGCAGTAGCGCCGGTTTCTGCGACAGTGGCGGTCAGTTCTGTGGCCGCGGAGGCAACGCCGGCCGATGCCGCACCGCCACTCATGATCGCCGCGGTAATATTCATGATGAGCATGGTGACTGCCAGACCCACGGAAAATATCATTTTCTGCTTGGCGTTCATGCCTGCGGCGTCCATCATCTTTTCCATGCCGCCGGTCTCCTGGGCGATCATCACACCTAAGGTAATGGTTGCCGCGGCGAGTAACGGCGCCGCGGCCAGCCCGCCGCTGGCGACGGCGACGATACCTGCCACCGCGAACATCAGACCCACTGCCACCCAACCGAAAATTTTGCCGATGCTGGAGTGTTTGGCAGCCTTGTGCTGCTTCTCTATGGCGGTCTTGAGTTTATCGAGGCGCTCCTCGTTTTTCTGCTTTTTCTCGGCCTCATTCGCCTTGAGATCGCTCTCTGAATTTTTCTGCCGTTCAACGGCAAATTGTTGCACCAGAGACGTCATTTGCAGGATCATGTTGGTCGGGTCTGACACGGTTGGCTGCGCCAGCACGCCTTCAGGGTCGGTGCTCGTAGCGCTGGCGGTGGTATCGGCGGCATCGTAATCCGCCTGCGCGCCGCCCGCCTTCTTGCTGGCGCCGGTCTTGCCGACACCCTTGACCTGACCGGATTGCGCAACACCCTGAGCTCTGGCGGGATTATCCGACTGTGTGGCCGGCAGGTCACCGGGGACGGCGCCCCCGGTGCGCACGGTATTGGCGCTGACTGCACTGGTCATAATCTCTAATCTCCTGTCACCGACGCCGCCGTACCGGCGGGCGCCTGCATAGTCAATATCAAACGTCGCCCAATCAATATCAGGCGTCGCTCAGGGCCTGACCCAGGGCCAGCGCCTGCGTGCGCGCCGCGGAGTCTGTATCCGGCAATGCCTCAAGCACCGACTGCACTACCGTGCGGGCCTGCTGTCTGGCGCCCGAACCGGCAAACAAGCGCGCCGCATTCAGGCACGCTTCGGCCCATTCGGAGCTGCCTCGTTGCATCAGCATGGCGCTGAAATGCCAACAAATTGCCGCCTTGGGATAATTCCTGAGCGCTTGCAGGCAATAGCCGTAGCCCTGCAAATACTTCAGGTTTTCATGGTCATACAGGCACAGCAGCTCAAACCCACGCGCGGCCGCCTCATAATCCCCGACCAGATACCGTTCATAACTGACGTTGAACAGGCCTTCCATTTGCGCAGGGGTGATGCCGCGCCGCGCGGCCAGGTTTTCATGGCCTTGCAGCAGCGCGCCGCCGACTTCGCCGAAGCCGGCCGGTAACGGCGCGCCGGCGCCGCCTGCCGATTGCTCAAGCGCCATGCTCACCGGCCCAGGTTGCTGGCGATATCCTTGCTCAAACTATGTTGCTTCTCCTCATTCTTGCTGGCGGCGGTAATGGAGGTATCGAGGTTATTGGTCCCGGTTTTCAATTTCAACATCTCCATCTGGTTGGTATCCTGCATGTTGTCAAGGCCGCCTTGTATGTTCTCCTTCCATACGTCCAGTTCATCATTGGACCACAAGCCATCGTTACCTATATCCTTGGGAGTAGCGATGTGGTGCTTGTCGCAAAATTCCTTGATGCCATCGGGCAGGTGATGGTTGCCTTTTTCGTTCTTGAGGTTGCGTAATTCCTGCAAATAATGCCGGGCTTCTTTGATATCATTCAGGTTTTCCTTGGCGGAGGTAAGCCTGTCGTTCACCAGCGAGCTGTAGGTTTGCGCGCGCTCGATGAACAACATGGAGACGGCTTGCAATACGGACATATTGACGCCGTTATACGTCACGCGTCCATCGTGATTCCCAACAACCTCATTGCCGGTATTATGGTTTACACCGGAAACATTGGTATTGATACTGGTAGTCATCAGTACACCTCTTCTGTTCTGTTGTGGCAACCTCTAATTTTTAGAGGCGCCCTTGTATTACTCTGCGCCTATACGCGGGTCATACGGGCGCGCCGGGGCTTGGCCGCCGGCTGCGACGCCGCGCCGGAATTCATTTCGGCCATGAGGCGTTTTTCCTCGGCGAATATGGCCTCCTGGGCGTCCATGCCGTCAAAAATTTCGTTGCGCAACGTATCGAGTTCTGCCGAGGGTCCGCCACCCGACAGGAACTCGCTGAGCCGGGTATCGTCAATGTCATCAAGGCCGTAGGCTGTAAACATCTCTTTGGCCCGGTCCAGCGCGGCTTCGGCCTCCGCGATGAGTTGCTCAGCCTCGCGCTCAAGACGCTCGTGTTCATCATCTGCATACTTTGGTAGCTGTGTCATTGCCGTTTATCACTCTGTTGGTGTTGCTTATGGTAACCTCTAAAAATGCCCTCCGTGGCACATAAACAGAGACGGAA
>JAPORZ010000177.1 GCA_026709915.1 Gammaproteobacteria bacterium | reverse complement strand
TGCGCTGATTTGAACAGGGCCAAAGCCGGGTATCGACACGTCGCCAAGATACCCGCATATATCACGGAGGACTTACGCACCATTGCTTTTCAAAGCGCTACCGGCTCCGGCAAGACGCTGCTGATGCACGCGCATATTCTCCAGTTTCAGCGCTACCTGGGGCGGTGCGGAGGGCGGTTGAATAATATCGTGCTGTTGACGCCGAACGAGCAGCTGTCGATGCAGCATGAACGCGAGTTGCGGGCCAGCGGCCTGCGCGCGCGGCTGTTTTCAGCGGCAACCGGCGCCGACATATTGTCCCCCATTGAGATCATCGATCTCAACAAGCTGGCAGAGAAAAAAGGCGTCAAACGGGTCGCCGTGCAGGATTTCGGCGACAACAACCTGGTGCTGGTCGATGAAGGACACCTGGGCGCATCCGGCAAGGTTTGGCGGGCGCGGCGCCAGGAGTTGTCCCGCGGCGGTTTTACCTTTGAATATTCTGCGACCTTCAATCAGGTGGTGAGTAAAAAGGATACCGGCCTGCTGGATACCTACGGAAAATGCCTGCTGTTTGACTACAGCTATCGCCAGTTTCACGAAGATGGTTATGGCAAGGACTACGCCATATCCAATCTGCCCGGTGGTATGGAGGAGGCCGGTAGCAACATGTACCTGCTGGGCTGTCTGCTGACGTTCTACCAGCAGTATCGCATCTGGCTCGATCAGGGTGCGCGCTGGACGTCATTTAACGTGACCAGACCGCTGTGGGTATTTCTCGGCAAGACCGTCACCGGTTCGAGCAAGGCCGATCAGGCGACAAAGTCAGATGTTATGCGCATCCTCAATTTCCTGGCCTGGGTACTGGCGCACGGCGGGCAGGTGCGGGAGATGCTGGAGCGCTTGCTCGCCGGTCGATCCGGTCTGCCTGATGAACGCGGAGAGGATTACTTTCACGGCTGGTTTGGCTATCTCCGGCGCAATTTGAAAGATGACCTGTACACCGACATCTGCGCAACCTTGTGTAATGGCCCAGGCAAGCTGCATGTCATGTACCTCACTGCCGGTGAAGGGGAACTGCACTTGCGCAGCGCCGATAATCCCGTATTTGGCGTGGTCAATATCGGCGATGCCACTGCGCTGCACAAGCTGTTGCTGGCAGACGCCAACCCGGATATCGTTATTGAACGGGAGGCAGGGTTTGCGGAAAAACTGTTCGCGCAGGTGGACCAGCCCAACTCGCCGGTGAATATCGTCATCGGCGCCCGTCGTTTTATCGCCGGCTGGAACTCCTGGCGGGTAAGCGTCATGGGCTTAATGCACGTCGGTGTGGGCGAGGGGCCGGAAATTATCCAGATGTTCGGGCGCGGGGTGCGCCTTAAAGGCTGGAACATGAGCCTGAAACGCCATCGCAGCAGCGGCGCGGCATTGCCGGATGACAGCGCTGAGCTGGCGCAACTTGAGACTCTTTACATCTTCGGCTTGCGCGCCAACTATATGCAGGCTTTTCGTAATCTGATGGAAAAAGAAGATATGTTGGGAGAACAGGATACCGTCAAATTACCCGTTACCTGGAATTTCGGCAGGAAACCCGAATTGAAACTTATCCGTATCAAGGATAACCGGAAATTTGAGTTGTCCGACCAGAGGCCGGTGCTGCCGAACCCGGGCGCGTCGGACATGCCTCTGGTAACGTTGAACTTATACCCCCGCCTGCAATCCATGACCTCAAGCGACAGGGTTGCCGAACCCGCAGTTGCAGAAGAATCAGTCAATCTCAAAGCGCATCATACATTTTTCAACACTGCGCGGATTTACCACCGGCTGCTGGCGCGCAAGCAACAGCATCACTGGCACAATCTGGTTATAAGATATGAGACTATCGAGCAACTCCTGCAAAATCATAACTGGTATGTGCTGTACATGCCACGAGAACGGTTACATCTGAACAATTTCAATGACTTACGGGATCTGGAAGAGATTGCGCTTGAGCTTGTCACCGAGTATGTCAACCAATTCTGGCGGGCGCAGCGGCGGCGTTGGGAGAGCGAGCATATTGAAGTGGTCACACTGAGCGAGGCTGACAGCAACAACGTCAAGCAATATGAACTATCGGCAGCAGTGATGCAAACACATCTGGTCAGGGATATTCATGAATTGTCAGATAATATTCGGGAAGGCTATCTGCATGATTCGAAACTGGGTGTGATCATGACCGATGTCCATGCCTACCAGCCGTTGCTGTACGCGGCGCCGGATTGCAAGGTGACGATACGCCCGGTTGCCTTGAACATGGATGAAAAACAGGTAGTGGAAAAACTCAGGGAATTGGCAGAACCCCGGGACCCGTGCCTGCAGGACAAAGAGTTGTATCTGATACGCAATCTTTCCCGTGGCCGCGGCGTATCATTTTTCGATGATTACAGCTACTACCCGGATTTCATTGTCTGGTTGCAAGACGAGCATTGCCAGCATGTGATTTTCCTCGATCCGAAAGGGCTGGGCCGATACGGAGCCAAGGAGCAAAAAAAGGTAGGGCTGCACCACGCGATAAAAGAAATTGAACAACAGGTGTATAACATCGACCCCAACCTGCGCCTGAGCGCCTACGTCCTGTCAGTGACGCCGGCGCATCAGATTGACGGTGCGGCGCGCTCCTTGGCGGAATGGAAAGGAGATGGGGTTTACTTCCTGAATGAGCGTGATTGTTTGAAGCAGGTTATCAAAGATGTATCAGCGCGTTCATCCGGGCTGTAACAGACTGCGATTGCGAGACGTTCCAGCGTAAAGTTGGACGGGGACTGTACTACACTTGACACTGTAACATAGTTTGTTACTATATAATCAGGGACGAAAATGTTTAGGAGTTTCAGGCACAAAGGACTTGCGGAGCTATTTGAACTGGGCCACAGCCGTCATATACAGAGGAATGTACACGCGCGCTGTTTGCGACGGTTGGAAGTTCTTGATCAGGCTAAATCCTTGCTTGACGTGAACGTTCCGGGATTCAATTTCCACGGTCTGCATGGAGTGCCCAAGCGCTACAGCATCCACGTTAACGGTCCATGGTGTATTACATTTGAGTGGCAGGCGGGCGAGGCATTACGGGTCAACCTTGAACAATATCACTGATATGGGAACCTCTAAAAATGCCCTCCGTGGCATTTTTAGAGAAGGAAATGAAAAAGTGTGATTTTTCATTTCC
>JAPORZ010000136.1 GCA_026709915.1 Gammaproteobacteria bacterium | reverse complement strand
GCGCCTTGTCTTGGCGGCGCTGGTTAGCTCTGAACCGGTCAGAATTAAATGGAAAGAGTATCAGTGGAGAATTATAACAAAAAAGCGCGTGTTCGGGGAAAATTTTATCGTTCGGGCTGCAATACCTGCTCCGGCAGTTGCCACCCGTACCTGCGTCTCAGCGCGGGTTGGTGCGTGGCCTCATCGAGTTTTTCCAGCGTCATGACTGCCGCGGGGAGCTCTTGGGGCGGGTGAATTACCAGCGCCCTGGCGTCGCGGCCCAGTTCCCAGCCCAGATACAGCAGGTTGGCGACCAGCAATGACAATGTTATCCATCTCATGGGGCTATGTTACCACTTTTTCAAACCTTAACTGCCTCTCTGCCTGTCGCCCAACCTGTTCAGGGCGCCTCTAAAAATGATATGGAAGGCATTTTTAGAGGTTACCTTCAGACATTGCCGGTACGACGAGCGGTGGGCTTTATTCATCGTTGGCATGAGTGAGGTACTCACTGAAGGTTCGCTTCCTGCAGTCCTTCCAGCACCAGGTGCGGTTCGTGCAGGGTTTGTTCCGGTAGTAATGGCAGAATTTGTGCCGCGGCGCCGCCAGTGACGATGAACAGCGGTTCGGCGCCCTGCTCTTCCTTGAGTTTACCGGCGCAGTATGCCAGCAGGCCGGTAAGCGCGCAGGCAAAGCCATTGTTGATGCAGGCTGCGGTGGAACGGCCGAAGTCCGCTTGCAAGGCCTGCTCCCGATGTTCATGGGCGCCGTGTTCATGGGCGCCATGTTCATGGATGCTTTGTTCATGGATGCCTTGGGTTTCCTGCGCCAGCGTCGCCGCGGTGAGCGTCAGGCCAGGCAGGATGAAGCCGCCGGCGTGCCGGCCGTTGCCGAGGATAACATCTGCCGTGAGCGCGGTGCCGCAGTCAAGCACACATAACGGTCGGTGGTGCCGGCGCCAGGCTGCCAGCAGCGCCAACCAGCGGTCCACGCCCATGGTGTTGACGTCGTGATAGGCATTGCGCAAACCGGCCTGCTCCCGGGCAGTGACGGCCAGCTGCGCTTCCAGGTTCCAGGTGGAACGCACATATCCGCATAGCGCGGCCGTGGTGGCGCTAGCGGCCACGCTGGCAACGTGAACCTGTTGCGGCGCTTGCAGAGCGCGCCAGTGGGCCGGCAGTAATGCGGCCAGCGTGTCCGGCGTGTAGGCACACGCGTTGTGCCCGAACAGAACGTTATCTTCTGCACAGGCCCACTTGATCCGGGTGTTGCCGATATCTACCAGTAAATTCATGTTATTGGCTTGAATCCCCCATTTTTAGAGATTGGTCTGACCCGCAACTCACCACTGCTGAACTTGCTGAGTCCGGCGCCGGTCTTTAGCAGTAACAAACCGTTATCGTCCACGCCCTGGACGCGACCACTGAGCGTCTGCTCCGGCAGGTGCAGTTCCACCTGTCGATCACAAAGATAGTCCCGTGCGCGCCATGCCGCCACATAGTCGGCCACCCCGCCGCCGGCGACGCGCGCCAGCGTGGCCAGTTGTTCCACCAGGATACTGCTTGCCAGCCGACTGCGGCCGGGGCGCGTGCCATAGTGAGCGGCCAGATCTGTGACCGGTTGATCCAGCGCGGCTTTCAGCGCGCACGGCAGGCGCACGTTGAGACCGATACCGATGACCACATCGCAGGTGGACGCGGTTTCGCTACGCGCCTCCAGCAGTATGCCGCCGGTTTTTTTCCCGTCCAGCATCAGGTCATTGGGCCATTTCAGTTGTATGCCGTCCAGGCCCAGCCCGGCCAGCGCCTGCGCCACGGCCACCCCGCAAGCCAGAGACAGCGCGTTCAGAGAGGTCGGAGCCATATCGAAATGCCAGCCCAGCGACAGATACAGGCCGCCGGCAAAAGGCGACACCCACACCCTGCCGCGGCGGCCCTTGCCACCGTGTTGATGCTCGGCCAGGACTATCTGCCGGTGCAGGTCCGCTTGCCCGAACCGGTCGGTGAGGCATTGGTTGGTTGATGCGGTTTCCAGCAGCACCTCGAGTCGACAACCGTTGGCCGCCGCGCCCATGCCGTCAAGGATTGCAGACCGTTCCAGCAGGTCGATCTCATCTAACAGGCGATATCCCTTGCTGTGCCCGGCCTCAATATCCAGGCCCAGCGCGCGCAAGCGTTTGATGTTCTTCCAGATAACGGTCCTGCTTACGCCCAGTTGCACAGCCAGGGCGTGACCTGAATGCCAGGCGTTGTCCAGCAGGCAACCTAACAGCGCCCTGCTATCCATTAGCGCCGGTATCAGGCTCGCACCCGACCGCAACCGGCCGCGCCGGGTCTGCGCACCATTCGCTCCAGGAACCGGCATAGAGTCTGGGCAGCGGGTAACCGGCGTGCACTGCGGCCAGCAGGTTGTGGCAGGCCGAGACGCCGGACCCGCAGTAAAAGGTAACGTCCAGCGCGGCGACATCGGCATACAAACCGGCGAATGCCTGCCACAGGCGTTGCGGCGACTGAAATTTACCCTGTGCGTCCAGGTTATCTTTCCAGGGGCGATTCCAGGCCCCGGGAATGTGGCCCGCCACGGGGTCTATCGGCTCTGCCGCGCCGGCATACCGGGGGGCTTCGCGCGAGTCCACCAGACGCGGGACGGCGTGCACTTCCTGCAGCTGCACCAGGCGTCCACTGTTCAAGGTGGCAGTGAAGCGCCCGTCAGTGACTTGCGTCTCTGTTGCAGCCGTTGCATAACCGGCCTGCTGCCAGGCTTGCAGGCCACCGTCCAGCACTGCCACCCGCTCATGCCCGGCGTAGTTGAGCAGCCACCACAGGCGCGCTGCGAAGGCGCCGCCGGCATTATCATAAGCCACCACCTGTTTGTGGTTGCTGACTCCCAGCGCCGAGAGTTGCCGTTCCAGTTGCGCTACGGATGGCATGGGGTGACGGCCGCGGTCGGTAACGGGATGCGGGCTGCTGAGGTCGCGCTGCAAGTCCGCATACACGGCGCCGGGGACATGTTCCGTCAGGTAGCGCTGGTAGCCGGCGCTCTTGTCCGTCAGGTCATACTGACAGTCCACAACCAGCCAGTCCGGTGCGGCGCGGTGTAGCGCCAGGGTCTGCGCGTCGATTAAGGTGTTATACATGGTTGCTGGTTGCCTGTAAGGAGATACATCTAATGATTAGATATAGTAACCTCTAAAAATGCCCTCCGTGG
>JAPORZ010000055.1 GCA_026709915.1 Gammaproteobacteria bacterium | reverse complement strand
TGGAAAAGATGAATGAAGACAATATTTCCTACATCGTAAGTTATGATGGGCAAACGGGAAACAGGGTGCATGGAAAAAAACTACCTGGGAGTCTTGGTCTGAAACACCTGCCGGTTTATGCCGGCAGATCAAGTCAGGCCACCCTATTGGGGAATGAAGATGAAACGGTCGAATCTTTATACCTTTCTCCAGCGCTGGTGAAACGTCTGCAATACACCCCGGATCACCCCATCAATGCGCCTGTGCAGACACAGAAGGAATTATTTGCTGCATGAGTATATGCTGCTATGTGCATCTGCTAACAGAGCAAAGTCGTGGAGTTGTGAAAACTGTGAGAATTGGCTTGTGAAGGAGGTTGATAATTGTCGGTCCTGTTATTGGGCATTTCCAGAGGACTATACCCATATTGCCCTTAAACAAATACGGAGACTTGACGTGTTATGGACTGGGGGAGAAATTGCTGAATATGATCAGTTGAAGGAACAAGCAGCGAAGGACGAGAAAAGAATTCCAGAATATGTAAAGGATGTGCTGCGGCAACACTTCGATCCTAAATCGGGGCTAAAATAAGTGAGAATATGATTATGTTGAACAGATATTACGGATTTGACGTGAGGCAACTGTGATCACCTGTCAGAGTAAGTTGAGATTAAATTTAAGCAAGGTGGCGGATTGAATTTCAGATGGTTCATTGTTGTTACAGTGTTTATCGCTGTCACTGCCGTGGCGCAAGAGGTGCGTGAGACCAACAAACCTGATGCCGCCCAAGCGCAGCAGGAGACGGAGCAACCGCAGGCTGAAGAAGAAGAAGTAACGGCAGACGTGCCAGAGCGTATTGATCCGACCGAGGAAGTTTCCGAGGATTATTCCATAGACTTTCCGGTCGATATATAAACCCGCGGGGTGACTGTGAAACTCAACCAGACTACAGATTTTTTCTACCAGTTGTTTACCTTGATCGCCGCGATTATTATCGTGCATGCGTTGTACGTGGCGGTGGTGCGACCGAATGCGGAGGCGTTGCTGGAGGAGCAGCGTATGCAGCAGGAGGCCGGGGAAGGTTATGAGGGGCAACGCTCTGTTTTTATCGTGATCAAGGACTTTGAGCAGGAGGCTTGTTTTATCCTGGCTCTGTGGGTCGTTGCCATTATTGGTTGGAAAGCCAGGGTGGCGTTGGCTGAAAGACGCTTGCTGGGTCGCTCGCTGCTGGAGTTACCACCCGGCGCCACTATTTTGCCGGAGGACACCCGCCAGTATGTGCGACCGTTGCAGGCGTTGGCGCAGGATGAGCGGGAATACCTGTTGCCGCGCGCCCTGCAGGCGGCGTTGCGACGCTTTAGTTCTACCGCGGATATTCAGGATGTGTCTTCGGCCATCAGGGAAGTCTGTGATACTGAATCCGACCGACTGGATTCCGAACTTTCCATGATCAGGTACGTCATCTGGGCGATACCCTCCATTGGCTTCATCGGTACGGTGCGCGGCATCGGCGCGGCCCTGGGGCAGGCCCATCGCGCCGTGGAAGGCGACATCGTCGGCGTTACCGTGAGCCTGGGTGTGGCCTTCAACTCCACCTTCATCGCCTTGATCATCAGCATTTTCATCATGTTCCTGATGCACCAGCTACAGTTGTTGCAGGAGCGACTGGTACTGGACACCCAGCATTACTGCGACGTTAACCTGCTGCGGCATTTGCAGGTGCAACCGGACACACAGCACTACCGCGACGCCAACCTGCTGTCGCATTCACAGGTGCGGTAGGCAGCGTTTGGAACGACATTTTATCTTAACTGACTCTGTCAACGAGCAGCGGCTTATCACGATTGGACTGGATTTCAATCTACAGATATTGGTAGTTGTGAGTATGCAACGAGCAGGAGACATTGTGCGTCTTATCTCGGAAAGTCAACAATATAAATGAACACCGCCGTCATTGAACTCAACGATGCTGAAGTAACGCTCTTCCGGGCCGGGGAGGTCGTGGCGAGCAGTCCTGGCATTGCCGTGCTCAGGGAGGATCGGGTTGAACTGGGGCAGGCGGCGTTGGCGGCTACCCATATTGACCCGCGCAATACCTTTAGCCGGTTTTGGAGTGACCTTAACCAGGATGACTTTAAGCGCCACTCGAAACTGGCGCGGCACAATGCCGACCTGGCATACTCCCATCTGCTGTCCCTGCATGAAATGGCGGATGGGGTGGAGCAGGTGGCGCTGGCGGTGCCGGGCAGTTTCAGTGCGGAGCAACTGGCATTGCTGCTCGGGCTGCTGGAAGCCTCCCCGTTTACTGCGGTGGGTCTGGTGGACAGCGCTGTCGCGGCGCTGGCGGCGACGGCTGGCGCCGGGAGTTACGTGCACCTGGATATCCACCTGCATCACACCGTAGTTACTTCCTTGGAGGTGTCTGACACGGTGCAGCGCACGGCGGTGCGGGTCGTAAATGAGGTCGGGCTGCTGGAAATTCAGGATAGATGCGTCAACCATGTTGCCGACCTGTTCATTCGCCAATCCCGTTTTGACCCCTTGCACCACGCAGTAACGGAACAGGCCTTGTGCAATAAGATGGCGCAATGTCTGTATGACCTAGGGCGGGGGGCTGATACGCAGGTCGATATCGAATTTGAGCAGGCCCGTTACCAGGCCCGGGTGAACCGGGAGCGGCTGGTGGCGGCGTTACAGCCGTTGTACGACAAGATCAGCGCCGCCGTCGATAGCGACCGGGTGGTGTTGCTGCACCCGCGTCTGGCCGGCTTGCCGGCTGTTGTCGAACACCTGGCGCGGGTCACCCCGCAGGTCGATATGTTGGACGCGCGCGCCGTCTATGCCGGTTGTATGGGCTATGTGCAGCAAGAGAGCAAGGCCGACGCAGAGATTTACTTCGTCACCCAACTTGCGGCCACTGCACAACCGGCAATCGGCGTTACTGCACCGACAGCCCTGGCACAACAACCCGAAGCCGGGCCGACCCATGTTCTGGCCGGCGCCGAGGCGTACCCGCTGGGGGCGACGCCGTTATACCTGTCTGCGCAGGGGGCGCCGGCGCAGTCCGACAGCTACAACCCGCTTTGCTCAGTATCCCTGAACGACGCCACGGCAACCCTGTTTCCGGCAGGCAATGGCGCGGTTTACGTCAACGGGCGGGCCGCCGCAAGCAATACCGACCTCAGCCCGGGCGACATCATCAGTTTTGCCCACTGCGACCGTGAATTCGCGCTTATAAGAGTTCTGGGAACCTCTAAAAATGCCCTCCGTGGCA
>JAPORZ010000150.1 GCA_026709915.1 Gammaproteobacteria bacterium | reverse complement strand
TGTGGCGGCCTGATGAGATTTCAGTGTAGCACAGGCGGGTTGTTTTTTGCAATGGCAATGCGACCACCTGCTACTGATGATAAAACACCACCATATTATCCCGATGGATCAGTTCCTGCTCATCGACGTAACCCAGTAACTGTTCAATCATATTGCTGGGCTGGCCCATGATTTTGCGAGTTTCAGCGGCGTTATAGTTGATCAGGCCGCGGGCGATCTCCTGGCCGTGACGGTCGGCGCAACTGACGACCTCGCCCCGTTTGAACTTACCGCGCACCTCTGCCACGCCCACGGCCAGCAGACTTTTGCCTTGTTCGGTCAGCACCTTGCAGGCGCCATCGTCGAGGGTCAGGCGGCCTTGCGGAGGTTTGTGTCCCGCCAACCATTGTTTGCGCGCGGCCAGCGGCGTGCGACCTACGCTGAGCAAGGTGCCGACCTGCTCATGGGCGGCAATTTTCAACAACACCTCGGCCTCCAGCCCGGAGCAGATGATTGTTTCCGTCCCGGACTTGGCTGCGGTCTCTGCGGCCTTGAGCTTGGTGAGCATGCCGCCGCGCCCCAGCGCGCCCCCGGGCCCGGCAAATTCCAGCAGGGACGCATCACCAGCCTGTGCCGCGCTGAGTAAGCGGGCTTCAGGAAATGCGCGCGGGTCGCGCTCATACAAACCCGCTTGGTCGGTGAGAATGATCAGGCGATCGGCTTCCGTCAGGTTTGCCACCAATCCGGCCAACGAGTCATTGTCACCGAAACGTATTTCGTCGGTGGCGACACTGTCATTTTCGTTGATGATTGGCACCACCTCCAGTTCCAGCAAGGTGCGCAAGGTAGAACGGGCATTCAGGTAACGTTTGCGGTCGGCCACATCGTCATGGGTCAGCAGTATCTGGGCAGTGTGGATGCCGTGGCCCTGGAACGCGGACTCGTAAGCCTGGATCAACCCCGTCTGGCCGACTGCAGCCGCGGCCTGTTGCTCATGCAGACTGACGCGCCGCAACTTCCAGCCCAGCCGCGCCCGTCCCGCGGCGATAGCGCCGGATGAGACGATAATAAAGTGAATGCCGCGCGCGCGTAACTGCGCCATCTGGTTCACCCAGCCACCAATGACTTCAGAGCGCAAACCCAGACCGTCGTTGGTCAGTAAGGCGCTGCCTATTTTGACCACCCAGCATTGGCCGCTGATGTCTGAAGCAGCCGTTTTGCTCATTGCTTGTTGCTTATTGCTCATAGCCTGGCTCTCGTTGCCCAAAACTCATTGCCCATGACTCATTGCTTGAGGAGCGTTGCGTGGGGCTCATCGTCCAGGGCTTATCGATCGGGGGCTTTTGCTGGGGCCTCCCGTTCCGAAAACCACTGGAAGACGGCGTTGGTTAAGGTATCACAGCCGGCGCCGGTGAGCGCCGAGATACAAAACACCGGTTGTTGCAATGCCAGTTCTGCAACCAGCGCGGCTTGGATTTCGGTCATTCTGTCGGAGTCAACCCGATCAGTTTTATTCAGCGCCAACCACCTGGGCTTCTGCGCGAGCTTAACGTCCCAGGCTGCCAACTCAGTTTCAATGACGCGGATTGCCGCAACGGTTTCCCGGGTATCCTGGTGCAGACTGACATCAACCAGATGCAGCAACAAGCGCGTGCGGGACAGGTGTCGCAAAAACTGTGCACCCAGTCCGGCGCCGGCGGCGGCGCCTTCTATCAAGCCAGGAATATCTGCCATGACCAGTGATCGGCCAACGCCGGCGCGCACGACGCCCAAGTGCGGATACAAGGTGGTGAACGGGTAGTCGGCGACCCGGGGGCGGGCCGCAGATACCTGGCGCAGTAACGTGGATTTACCGGCGTTGGGCCGACCGAGCAAGCCTACATCGGCCAGCACCTGCAATTCCAGGCGCAGGTTCCTGCTTTCGCCCTGAGCGCCTGGGGTCGTCTTGCGCGGCGCCCGGTTGACGCTGCTTTTGAAACGGGCATTGCCGAGGCCACGCGCGCCGCCACGGGCAACCAGCAGCGCCTTATCGCGGTTGACCAGATCTCCGATCAGTTCACCGGTGTCGTCGTCGTAAACCAGGGTGCCCAAGGGAACGCTTACAGTAAGGTCATCAGCGCCCTTGCCGACCCGGTCGCGGCCGCTGCCGGGCTTGCCATTACCGGCCCGATACCAGCGCGCATGGCGAAAATCAACCAGCGTATTGAGCCCTTCATCAACCACCAGGAAGACACTGCCGCCATCCCCGCCGTCACCCCCATCGGGGCCGCCCCTGGGAATGTACTTCTCACGCCGGAAGCTCAGGCAGCCATCGCCACCCTTGCCCGCTTCAACCCGGATAGTCGCCTCATCGACAAATTTCACCCGGCGACAACACTGACAAAAGTCCTGTTCTTTGCACCTTTCTGTTCAAACACCACCGAACCGTCTGCCGTGGCATACAAGGTGTGGTCGCGACCACAACCGACATTGACGCCAGGATGGAATTTAGTGCCGCGCTGCCGGACGATGATGTTGCCAGCACGGACCGTTTCGCTGCCGTAACGTTTCACGCCCAGACGTTTGGCGTGGGAATCGCGGCCGTTGCGAGTGCTACCGCCTGCTTTTTTATGTGCCATTTTGCTGCCTCGTTCAGTGCGCCGTTGGCGGCGCGGCCTTATGGTAACCTCTAATTTTTAGAGGTGGCCTTATCAGTGTTGCGTGATACCGGTGATTTTCAACTCGGTGTAAGACTGGCGGTGGCCCATCTGCTTGTGGTGATGCTTGCGCCGCTTGAACTTGACCACCTTGATCTTTTCACCCCGACCATGGGCCTGCACGTTGGCCGCGACCGCGGCGCCGGCCACAGTCGGCGTACCAACCGAAATGTTCTCGCCGTCGGCAACCATCAGCACCTCGTCCAGACTCAGCTCAGCGCCTTCTTCAACATCGAGCTTCTCCACCCGCAGGGTGTCCCCTTCCTGCACCTTGTACTGTTTACCACCGGTTTTTATAACTGCATACATAGCATTTACACCTGTTGAAACTGTATATGGAGCATTCTACATCACTCAAGGATGAAACACAAATGGTATGGTGCCGGAAGGGAGACTCGAACTCCCGACCTACGCATTACGAATGCGTTGCTCTACCAACTGAGCTATTCCGGCAGCGGGGGGTATTGTCTGCCAACTCGGATATAACTGCAACCGTAATTCCCGCCTGTTCCGTTTAGAACTCGATCTCAATTTGCCAGTGCGGGGTATGGGCGGCGCTGCCGGAGGTGAGGCCGATGAGCCAGATCAGGTTCAGTTCCAGTG
>JAPORZ010000160.1 GCA_026709915.1 Gammaproteobacteria bacterium | reverse complement strand
AGAACCGAGGCCACCATGCTGGAAGTTGAGCAGGCAAAATATGTCAGTGATTACACTATCCGTCTGGTTTTCAACAATGGGAAAACCGGGACGGCGAATCTTGAAAAAATGATATTCGATGATAACAGACCCATTTTTTCCAAGCTGAAAGAAAAGTCCCGGTTCAGAAAATTTCAAGTCAGGAATAACACCGTGGTTTGGTCTGATGAATTGGATTTAGCATCAGAATACCTGTTTTATCTTGCCTTCAAGCATGACCCTGATTTACAGGAACAATTCAGAGCATGGGGTTATGTTGCTTAATTTCGAGCAAAGTGACATAACTCAGACCCGATGTGAAACCCTGCTCCGGCAGATCGCCGCACAACTGACTGAGCAGCAGACCATGCTGGCCACGGCCGAGTCCTGTACCGGTGGTGGTATTGCTTATGCGATCACGGCTATGCCGGGCAGTTCGGCCTGGTTCGAGCGCGGGTTTGTCACCTACTCCAACCTGGCCAAGCAGCAACAGTTGGGCGTCGCCCGGGACTTGCTGGTGCGCTTCGGGGCCGTCAGTGAAGATGTGGCGGCGGCCATGGCGCGGGGCGCGCTGGAGCACAGCCAAGCCGATTTCAGCGTGGCGGTCACCGGCATCGCCGGACCTGACGGAGGCGCCGAGGAAAAACCGGTGGGCACGGTATGTTTCGGTTGGGCGCAACGCGATACCGAGGCCAGGACTGCGTGCATAAAGTTCAACGGCGACCGACAACAGGTGCGAGAGTTGTCTATTTTGACAGCCTTGCAAGGGGTCGCGGAGCTGGCGCAGCAGCCCGCATCACTACCGGGCCACCAGCACAAAACCGGGTTCTGAATTTGCCGGCATTCAAGCCCTGATGGGTGACGATTTTCCAAGGCGTCCGGCACTTCGGTGAGCTCACGAAAATTTTCTTCAAAAAATTTCAAAAAAACACTTGACGGCCTGATTTTATGTTGTAGGCTGTGAACCATAGTGGGTCGACCGGCGTCGGGTGACGCAGCGGCGGCCTGTAATTACCACTTCCTTTACGGATAGCTAAAGGCATGGATTTGATGAACGGAGAACCCGTTAACACCTATCATGGCGCGTTCAGACCCTGTCACGGGTTTGTGCTTTCCTATACAGGCTCCCTGCTCGGAGCCATCGAAGTCGATGGCGTTGACCCCGACGGCATGTCGCAGCAGGACTTGCAGGCCTTTTCCATCGTCATCAGGAACCTGCTCAATATCCTGCCCCAGTCTATTGTCCTACAGCAGTATTACGTACATTACCGCGACCTCAAGGTGGCATTTGCCACACGGCAAAACCCGGTGTGTAACGCCCTGAACCGCTACCGGGAACGGCATCTGAACGGGATGCGTCTGGCCGGCGCCAAGTGCGTGCTGTTCGTTGAGATGTTCCCCGAACGCCAGGACGAATCCAGCCTCATGCTGTTTCTGCGCCACCTGTACCGGAGCCTGCGCCACGCGCAGTCCAGGGACTATGTGCGGCGTTTTATTCTGTACGGGCCGGCCCGTAGCGTATCCGCCGGCACCCTGGCAAAGCTGGCGCCGGCGCTGGCAACCAGCATCAGCGACATTATCAATTATTGCAGCGGCTTGTTCGACGCCCGGCAACTGGATCTGGACGAAACCTACCGGGTAATGAAATTCTTAGCGACGCTGGAAGTGAACTACCTGGACAGCGACCTGCGTTGCCCGCAGTTTCTCGATACCGACCTGTGCGACGGACAGGTGACGCCGGTGACCCGCAACGGCATGGACCTGCTGCGCGTGCAGAACCGTCACAACACGTATGCGCGCGTGCTGTCGGTGAAACAGTTCAATTTTGACCGGTTCACGCCGGGGTTGTTTGCCCGGGGGCCGATCAAGGCGCCGGGCAACTACGTGCTGACCACCCGTTACAAGGGCATGAGTGAGGCCTCGAAGAGCCTGTTCTTCTTCAACCGCAAGAAAGAGTTGGAGCGGGAGACGCTGAGCTTTGCGGACTTTATCAAGGGGCTCGACAACAGCCAGCAACAAGACCGGCAGTTGCAGGTATTCCGGCCGGCGCTGATACGCAAGTTCCAGGAACTCGACGAGGCCGCGTCCCTGCAGGACAACCTGGGACTGGTCGCCACCCAGGCGTTGGTGTTCGACACAGACGTGCAGGAACTGGAGCAAACCACCGCGCGCCTGCAATCGGCCTTGCAACAGAACCAGTTCAGCATCCTCTGGGAGACCGTAGCCCAGCCGGATATGTTCTTCAACCTGCAACCCTGCGCCGACCATCACGGCCGCTTTTTCCGGGATATTCCCCTGAACACCTCGCAGTTCTCCACCCTGTCGCTGTTTTACAAATCCGCCCAGGGGTCAAAAACGGTGGCTGACCTGGGTCACGAGGAAGCGCAGTACGTGTTCACGTCCGCGGATGCCTCACCGTATTATTTCTCACCGTTTTGCGGTGGGCGCGGCTTTCTGGTGGGGGTGGGGCCGGTGCGTAGCGGCAAATCTTTCCTGCGCACCTGCACCGGCATCCACTGGCCCAAGTACGGCGGGTTTTATCGCGCCATTGATATCGACCCCGGCTCTGAACCCATTGCTCACGCGTTCGGCGCGGACGCCGGCATCGTGCGTTTTGGCGCCGGCCCGGCCCGGGGGTTCAATTTTTTCTCCCAAGCGCAAGGCGCCGACGATACCCGCTTTATTGCGCACCTGAACCGCCAGCTCGTGGCCATGATCGAGAGTAACGACTCAGCAGAACTACGCCAGTTGTCCGGCGCCGATCAGCTGGCGCTGGACCGGGCTGTGCGTCAGGTATTGAGACTGCCGTGTGAACTGCAAACCCTGACGACCCTGACAAAGCACTGTCCGGGGTCGGTGCAGCGGAAACTGGCGCGCATGACCGGCGCCGGGCCGTACGCGCCGCTGTTCGACGCGCAACACGATGCCATCGGCAACCCGGACCGGAAAGTGGCAGTGTACAACCTGGCCGACATCAAGGACGATGCCGTCGCCAAACCACTGGTGATGGCGGAGATTGCCTACCGGGTGTTGCGTTTTTATGAAAGCCCGGCGCTGCGCACCTGTCCCAAGTGGCTGGATGTGGATGAATGCCATCATATCCTGAGCAACCCGACACTGACCCGCACCCTGTTGCTGGACCGGGTGCGCACCTGGGGCAAGATGCTGGCCGGCATCGGCTTGTGGACGCAGTCCGGCATCGAACTCGGTAATGTGGAGAACTGGGAAGCGCTGCGCAGCGCCGCCTCAACCTTCATCTTCACCGCCGACCCGGAACTGAACAAGGACGCCTATCGCGCCATCTTCAACCTGACCGAAGGGGAGCTGGACACCATCCGCGGGATGATCCCGAAACAGGAGTTTTACCTGATTCAGCGCGACCTGAACGTCTCCAAGAAATGCACCCTGTCGGTGGAGCCGGAGCAGTACGTGTTATCGACCTCCAGCCCGGCGGAGCAGACCTTGTATTTTGCTAACGTCGAGCGCTATGGTTTTGAGGCCGGGGTCAAAAAGACGATGGCGGCGCTGGGCAAGGAACAGGGGGCGGAACAATGAGAACACTATTCCTTATACCGGCGCTCTGTTGCTTGCTCATCAGTGCGGTTCATGGCGCCGGTATCCCAACCGTCGATGTCGGCGTTATCGCCCAGCAGATCCGCGCCTACCAGCAGTTATTGCGTGATTTTGAAATCCAGTTGCAGCAGGTGGGGCTGGACGCCGAGCAGTTGACCCTGCTCAACCGGCAATTCAGCCAGACCCTTAAGGAGTACGACGACTACCTGCAACAGGTGCGGGGCTTGCAGCGAGTGATCTCGCGCAAGGACTGGGAGGGGCTGTTCCAGGAATTAAGGAATCAATACGGCATCAGCCCTTACGCCCGCATCGCAACGAACAGCGCCGCGGGTCAGACCGGCCGGGACGCCATCGACACCGAAGTGGGCCAGCTCTACCACATCCCGACACAGACTGAGCAGGTGCGCCGGCAGCTGGCCGCGGCCGGGCTGGACCCGGAACCCTGGGCGTTGCAGGCGCAGCGCCAGCGGGCGCGCTACGAGGCCTATCGGGACCAGCTGGAACTCGCCCGGGACGGCAACCGGGAGCTGCTGGAGCGCTATCGCAACGTCAAGGTCACCAAGGATAATTTCAACCTGGGCGACAAGAGCGACCTGAACGCGTTGCATACCGGCGTAACTGCGAACTTCCATATCATTGACGAACTGCAAGCCCTGAACAAAATCCAGAACCAGCAGTTGCTGCACGCCAACCATGGGTATATCCAGGCGCTGTCCGTGGCGGAGGCCCAGCGCCGGGCCGAGGCCGCGCGCCTGGAACAGGTCGCCAACCGGGCGCGGGCGACGCGGGCATTCCGTTGGCGCGACCTGCGGCTGCAAGAGCAATAATGAAAAAACGTTATCTCACAGCCTTGCTCGTATCGCTGCCGGCGGCAGCACGCGCCGAACCGATCGACCCGGCCAGCTTCCTGGGGGAGTTCTTCAACAAGGCCAGCCGTTTGACCGACGCGTTGATCGGCGTTTCCACAGAGCTGTACCGTTTCTCCGAGCTGGAGTGGACGGTCTTTACCGTGTTCGCCCTGGTCATCGTGCTGATCAAGTGGACTATCGGCGCGGCGGCGGTGAAGGACGTGATCTTCGTGGTATTGATGATCCTCATTGCCCAGTCCCTGTTGCAATCATATAACTATGTGCTGGCGCTGTTCTGGGAAATCGGCTCGGTGTTGTCCGACGATATCAACCTGAACACCTACCAAGCCTTGAATCTGGGCGCCACGGGTATCGATTCCACTGGCGTCTTTCTGCTGGACATGCTCAACCATGTCATGGAACGGTTTACCTTTGAACCTGCGCCTGAGAACGCCGGCTTTTTCTCCATATTCAGCAATTTCGCGACGAACCTGCGCGATGCGGCATTCCTGTTCCTGTTTATCGTGGTGCTGTTTGCCGTGTTTGCCGTGTCCTGGATTATCTCGGTGATCGGCATCTGGAGCCTGATGCTCGGCAAGGTGCTGGGGCCGGTGTTCATCCCGTTTCTGATTTTCAAGCGCGCCAGCTCTTACTTTGACAACTGGCTCAATTTCATGCTGGGCGCGGTGGCGTATTTCATCGTCGCGCAGATCAACATTGCCCTGACCACCCTGGTCATGCTGGAGCTGTTCAATTCGACCATTATCGCCGGTGAGGTGCTGAGCCTGACCCCGGACGACCTGCTGCGCCTGTTC
Organism: Gammaproteobacteria bacterium; assembly: GCA_026709915.1. Taxonomy (GTDB): domain Bacteria; phylum Pseudomonadota; class Gammaproteobacteria; order Eutrophobiales; family Eutrophobiaceae; genus JAAXHV01. The sequence continues at coordinate 21,371 of JAPORZ010000160.1, read as the reverse complement.
AGCTATACCGGCCTGCTGCTGGTGGCGGTGTATGCCATGTTTCGCACCGACCGGGTAGTCAGCGACCTGATCCAGGGCGGCGTCAGCGCCTCCGGGGCTATCGGTCAGGCCGCGGCGATGATGTCCACCAGGCTGGTGAGGTGACGCCATGCAGGACACCAGGAACACCATCGACAACATACCCGAGGGACTGGCCCGGCGCCTGAACCCGGATAATATTCCGGGCCTGGTGGTCACCAACAACAGGCTGCTGGTCGGGAATCTGGCGCTGTTGCTGGCGTTCCTGTGTGCGCTGGGCTACGGCATCGCCATGACTGTCATGGCGCAACACAATGAAAAACTCATCTACGTCAAACTGGCGCCGGACGGCACCTGGTTTATCGACACCCGCTTTGCGCACAAAAACGAGATAGATTTTTTCCCTGCCACCATCGATCACCTGCTCAGCAACTACGTCACGCGCCGCTACCGCGAGGACCCGGCCACCATCAGGAACGACTACGGCTATGCACTGGCGTTGATGGACTCCGGGCTGGCGCAGTACTTCAAGGCGGCCACCGGTTATGACGCCGCCGGCAAGGCGGCGCGGGTCAGGGCTTGCGCGGGGTGCGATATCAGGGAGGTGGAGGTCAGAAACATTTACCACTTCGATATGGATCGGCTGGCCGACGGTCACCCCGATGACGCCAGCTACCGTACTAACGTGTATATCAACGAAGCGCGGCGCGGGCGCGCGGACCACAGTGTGCTCAGCACCCGCAGGGCCATCGTCACGCTGCGCTGGCGCCTGACGCCCAGGTCGGCCCTGTCCAGAGACCGGAATGTGCTGATGGCCAACCCCATCGGTTTGAAAATTATTGAGGAGAAGGTGCTTGATGACCCGGCTTAACCTGTTGTTACCGGATAAACCGGACCGCATTATCGGTCTGGCAATGCTGTGCGCGGTGTTTACGATGCACGCTGCTGCCGCAGGCGAATCCTGCCGCATCGTCGAGCATGAGCCGCACAAGTTCGTGCGCATCAAGTCCAGGTTGCACCACGGCACACATATCGAGTTGCCGGAACTGCTGGTCGCGCGCCCGGTCACGGGCAACCGCGACCTGTGGGATGTGGAGGGTGATAACAGACATATCTTTGTCAAACCCAACGACGCCGACACCAGCGAAGGCGGCAGCACTACCGTCACCGCGGTGTCGCGCAGCAACCGTTCCTACCATTTCCTGGTGGAACGCTCGACAGACGAGTTTGACCTGTGCGTAGTAATAACGCATGACGGCGAATTCCTGCCACAAGGCTCATTCAGCGGTTTTGCCCAGCACGCAGATCAGCAGCGGACCCTGTACCAGCAGCAACTGGATACGCTGCAACTGCGCCTGGATGAGGAGCAGCAGGCGGGCGCAGAGCAGCTCAGCGCGGCGCTGGACGAATATCGCATGCAACTGTTCACCGGCTACGAGTGGCAAGGCGGGCGCGCCCCATACAGTAAAGACTTGGTCAGCGATGTCTATGATGACGGCCGCTTCACCTATATCCGGGTGCGTCACAATCTGGCGGGCGCCATGTCGCTGTTTGCCGACAATAACGGCCAGGAACAGTTCATCGACTACCGCTATGACGCAGACAAGCGGATTTATGTGGTAACCGGGGTCTTCAACCGCATCCACATGAAGGCGGATGAGAAAACGCGCATCATCATCACCCGGCAGGGCGCTGCTCACGGGTAACAGGCATGGCAACCAATATCAACGAGACCAACCAGGTCGAAGAACAGCCGGCGACCTACAACCGCAACTTTCAGGTCATGCTGATCGCGGGGCTGGTGTTCGTTGTTATCGTCATGGTGTATGCCTCGCTGTTCCGTTCCGGGCCGGACGAGCAGGAGATAGAAGCGCAGGTGCAGCGGGAACTCAGGAAACAGGCGGTCTCCGACCCGGAACAGGAGTTCCGCGCCCGCATCAAGAGCCAGGAGCAACGCCTGTTGCAACAAAGAGAACAGGATTTAACCGAGCAACGGGACTATATCAATGAGCAAACGGAAGCGCTGATGCAGAACAACGAACAGGTGTTGCAGGAGTTGCTGAGCGGCACAAAATCGACGCTGGAGTCCTGGGATGAAAAAGAGACGGTGCGAGTGCGCCAGTCGCGACAGGCGGATTTTGCCTTCGAGTTTTTTGCCGGGGCGCCGGCGCCGCTGCCGGCACACACAAACGCGCCGAACCCTGGTTTTCTACAGCAGGAACAGGCGGTGCTGGCTGCGTTGCGGCAGAACCTCGAGCGCCACCCAGGGCCGGACGCGCAGACAACCTTCCCGAACGCGTTGTCCGCGCTGACGAACAATCCAAACCCGGCTCAGGCGACCCCACAGCAGATAGGTCCGGATCAAACGGCGCCAAAAAGCACACGCCACTTCAATCTGGCCGGCCATCCCGAATCAGACCTGACCCGCGCGCCAGACAGCGGCTACGCCCTGCTGTCTGTCGGCTCGGTCATGTACGCCAAGCTGGACCAGAAGATCATCTCCGACTTCGCTGGCCCCTATCGCTGCCGGATTGAGCAGAACGTGATGGATGTTACTCAGCGACAGATCTTGATTCCGGCTGGCTCGCTGTGCACCGGGGACGTGATCCAGACCGGCTCGACCCAGCCCAACCGCATCATTAACAACCGTATGGCTTTGTCGGTGCGCTGGATAGTGCGCCCGGACGGGAGCAAGATCAAGTTCCTCAGCCAGGCCTTGGATCACGAGGGGGTCGGCGCCGTGAAGGGCCGCACCGATTATCACTTTATGACCAGATTGGGCGGCGCCGCAGCGTTTGCCCTGCTGTCCAGCGAGACCGCGCGGGCGGACTACAGCAGTGGCGGCGGTGGCGCAACGTTTGAGGCGGATATCGGCCAGTCCCTGCGCGACTCCGGCGCCGAACTGGCCTCTCCCTACGCCGCGCTGGTACCCACTCAAACTTTGGATTACGGCCAGAAGCTAAGACTGTTCGTCTCCGAAGACATCTACATCAGGCCCTGGCGAACAGTATATCAACACCTGTTGAGTCAGGCTCAATGAACCACGCCCGACAAGCAGCTATGCGAGTATTTCGTGCAGTTTTTGACATGTTCAGGACGCTACGGCGACGCGGCTTGCCCGCGCTTGCCGCCTGCCTGTTGCCCCTGTTGTGTGGCGGCTGTTCCTGGCTCCAGGCCTGGCAGGACAACCTCAAAACAACGCCGGCCGGCGCGCCGGCACAGGCCGCGCCGCTACCCGTCACTGAGGTGCCGGTGCGCATGCTCTTCCCGCATGGGACACAGACCACAGAAGAGGCAGTGAGTTACCTGCTTGAACCTCACAACTATCATCCGGCAAACCGGGATACCGACGGCAACCGGGTTGCACAACGCCGCTTCATCAACAATTTCGGCGCCGAACCCGTGACCCTGCGTCTGGCCCTGCAACGACTGCTGGGGCCAACCGGCCAAATCATCCTGGACAGTGACAGCAAGCGCTATACGTACCGGCCAAGAACTGCGGATGAATCGAGCGTGGTCCTGGCCGACCTGTCTGTCGCGACGACACGGGACCGGACTGTCGCGCACGCGCGGCCCGATGACCCCGCCACAAGGGGACAGCGCTGCCATGAGGGCGCCTGCCGACCAGAGAGGGCTGATGATCCCGACGCGAGGCAACAGCAACCACCCGACCTGCCAGCCGCCGGAACCGACCGCAACGCTGATAACGCTGATACCGGCAGCCCGCCAACCTGGCGCGTCGTCGAAGCCGTTCCTGCAGCGGACGCAGCGCGGGCTGTGGATGCCGAGGAGCGCTGCCGTTCCATTCAATTCAGTGACCGGGCCATGTTATCTGCGACCGTGCGGGAATACTTTCTGAACTGCGGTTTTGACGATGTTTCCTGGCGCCTCGGCGGGCCCGGCAGGTATGCCGATTACCGCCTCACGCAGAGCCTCAAGGTGCCATTGCCCGACGGTCACCAGGACTTGATCGAGCTGCTGCAGGCACGCTTCGGGATCAGGACACTCATCCATGACAACAACCAGGTCGAATTCCATGATGAAGACAGCACACTGTAAACCGACCCGCGCCCGCTGCGGGCGCGGTAAACCCGCGCTCCTGCTGGCCCTGTTGGCTCTGGTAGCCTGTAGCGAAAACATCAAACAGCGGGAACAGGACATCCGTGATGCCCGGGAGCGCCATCGCCAGATTTTGGCAGAACAGCAAACTATGCGCGCCATTAACACCCGCGCCAAACGGGTGGACGTACCCCGCGCAAAAGCCTGGCTGTACCGGCCTTACCGGGCCACCTACAGCAACCAGGGTCTGCGCGCAACTCTCAAGCGTCTGACGCCGGGTTATCCGGTCGCCTACGCGTTACCGGACACATACAACCCGCCGGTCAGTTCCACCCCGCTCGCGGTGACCGTGGAAGACCACTTGCAAGCCATCAGCCTGCAAGCCAACGTGGGTTATGAATTCCGCCAGGGTATTTTGCTGATTACACCCATGATCACCCGGGAGTATGAGGTGCCACTTTACGGCGGTGGCAACAACATCATCAACGTCAGCAGCAACAACCTGGGCCGGGACCAGAACAAAGCCAGCGGCTATGAAAACAACATCAGCAGCCAGTTGTCCGCGGAGAACGATATTCATCAACTGGTGAACACGGTGCTGGGCATTCGCTACTGTGAACAGGACAACGGCGAAGATAACGACGATTCAAAGGAGATGGACACTTATACCTGGAACCACAGGGAATGCTACAGCATCAGTTCCACCGGCAACCTGCTCGCCATTACGGCGCGCCCGCAGCGCATTGTGCTGTTCGATGAAGCCTACCGGAAATGGCTGCAAACCGTTACCCGGCAGGCCAATATCAAGATCACCGTGGTGCGCCTGGACGTCACCGATCTGGCGCAACAGCACGTAGATCTGTCCGTGGTGCGCAATGCCAGCATCGCCGCCAACCTCAGCAACCTGACGCAAAACCTGAGCGGCGCCCGGGTCAATACCGGCGGCGGCGTCTTCAGCCTCAAAATCGACGACCCCGGCAGCACCTGGAATTCATCGGAACTCATACTCCGGGCGCTGGCGCAGGTCGGCAATATCTCCATCGACGACAGCAAGGAAATACTGGTCTATAACAACCGCCTGGTGACCATCCGCAACTATCGCGTGCACCGCTATGTAGAGCGCACCAGCATCCAGCAGACCGATGCCGGCGGCACCAGCCTGTCCACGCCCACCGTGGAAATCGGCGAACTGGAAACGGGCCAGGCCATCAACATCCTGCCGACTCTGACCGATAACCTGATTGCCCTGCATGTGGTCATCAACGAGGCCCAGATCGACGCCATGGACACCTACCAGATTGCCGGCACCTCCGGCGTGTTGCCGATCAGTTCCGGCAACGACAACATCTTTGACGTGAGCATTGAAGACGGCGAGACGGTGTTGCTGGCCTCCACCCACCGGGAAGAAGTCGAAGTGAGAACCGATCGCTCCGGGCTGCTGCCGGTGTGGCCGTTCAACCGCCTGACCGGCAATTCCGCAGCCGGCAACAAGCGCCTGACGCAAACGCTGTTTCTGATCCAGGGGAGCTTCCGGTCATGATCGAGACTGTCACCTTGGGCACGCGCGACCTCGACCTGTGCCTGAACGCGGAAAGCCGGACCCTGCCGGAAGAGCGCCGCGGCTGGCTGTATGTGAACAAACGCCTGGGCGCGCTGAAGAAAAAATACTACCTGGAATCCGAGGGCTTCATTTTTTTCGATGAAGGCAAAGCCATTTCCATCGCCGCCCAGATCGTACAGTGGATTCACACGGATATACGCCCCGGTCGGCACTATATCTTCCTGCCGTTCGACAACACCGTGTATCTGGCAACCATAAGGGTACAGGCGGATTATATCCTGGTGGAAAAAGAAGACCTGTTGCCGTTTGAAGACTGCATCGAACTCATCAAAAATAACCCGCTGGAGTGCCAGGTAGCGGCGCTGGGCGAGCTCAGCGATGCCTTCAGGCAACACCACATTGCGCTCAAGGACTTGTATATCAACCTCGAGTCAGGCACGCGCAACCCCTATCTGCTACAACGCGGTTACAGCCTGCCGGAACTCGCCCTGCTGACGCTTGCGCCGTGCCTGATCGCAGGGCTGGTTTACCTGTTCATCACCAATATAGAGACTCCGAAGCTACAGGAACGCACACCGCCGGCCCCGGCGCCCAAGCCGGAAAGCGCCCGGCAGATCGACGAAGACCTCGAAGCCCTGTCCGCCCTGCTCACGGACTTCTCGGTATTGCTGGCCTATCAACTGGAAACCGTCAACGTCAAAAAAGCCGGCGCCGGCTATAACCTGAGCGCCACCGGCAACTATGTCCAGTCTTTTTCACTACAGCGCCTGCATAGCCTCGCACAACGCCTGCACGGCCGGTTTTCCGTGCAGCAAAGCAAGTGGACCCTGACTTCCTCTCGGTTCCGCCCGGTCACAGGAGAAACCGGGGATTTGGCGCCCCTGGCAGGCAGCTTTGAGGACTACCGGCAATTTGCCGAGGCCAACAATGCCCGTTTCACCATTGTCAGCGTCAGCCGGAAACAGGACGCCGCACAGGGTGTGGTCAGGATTCATCACGAGCATCCCGCGCCTGCCACCCTCGGTCAATGGGCCCGGCAACTACGACAGTTGGCGCTACACGGCCACCTGCAAGAGGCCAGCCTCAGCGCCCGCAGGCATTCGGGGTGGGACAACGTCAGCATCGTCATCGAAATAACCGGAACCTGATATGAAATACCTGATTTTCCTGTTGTTCATGGTCGGCAGCGCAGCGTCGGCCGGCGTCGAACCGGACCAGCCTGAGACCGGCCTCGAACTGGTAATACAACCGGCAACGCGCGCGGCGCCAGTGAAACAACCGGCGGCGCCGATGCCCGCCCCCATCGACGCGCCGCCCGTGTCAGCGCCCGCCCCTGATGACGCGCCGCCCGTGTCAGCAGCCGCCCCTGACGACGCGGCGCCCGCAAGTCCGGCCACGGCGCGGCAACCGGCAGACGGCCCCTGCCCGCATTGCAATCCGGCTGAACAACTGGTGGTGGACCTCATTTTCTACAAGCAAATGCTGGACATCCTGGGAGAGATAGACCGGCAGCGGGCACAGATCAATGCCGGCTTGTTGCGCGCCGCCCACGCCGAACTGGTCAAACTCAGGCCTGAGCTTGCGGCCTTGTTAAAAACAGAAAAAGCGCTGGCGCCAGACCCGGCCCCGGTAGCGGCAAAGCCGCGACCCGCCAAACAGCCGGCGCCACCCGCACCGAAGCCCAAGCCGACGCCGCAAGGCATAGACGGCCTGGTGGTCGGACATGTCAACGGCGCCAACCGGGAGCTGGGGATCGCGGCCAGCGTGGTGCTGGTCAGCAACGGCCGGCCTCGTTCCCTGAACCTGGACGGCATCATCGAGCATAACCGGCGCAAGTTCAGGATCGTCAAGGTGGATTACGTCGAAGACCGGCGCGCCGGCAACCGGCACGAGGTGCACCTGCAGGACCAGCTCAGCAAACAGATTTACGTTGTGCCGTGGCAGTGATTTTTGGGCAATGATCTGATGTTCAAAACCTTCAAAAAACAGCACGAGGCGCCGCCGTTGCCATCCTTTGCGCAGGAGCAGGCAGAAAATATGGTGTGCGAGGCGCCGCTGATCACCAATTACGAGGAACTGGAAAACATCCAGCCCACGACCAACGCCGATATCCTCACCGAGACCCGGAACATGAACGGCGCCTGTCCCGGATTCATTGCCGAGGACAAGCAACTGTATTGCATCGACCGCAGCGACCTGAACAAACACGAGGCGCTGGCGCTGAACCAGTTGATCAACTTAAGCCGGGACGCGCTGCAACAGGAACCCGTGATCCGCCAGACCACCCGCTCGGTGTTCGAATCCTGGATGAACCGGAACCAGGAACTGTCCCTGCAACAGCAGACCCGGGAAAGCTCCAACCAGGTCAACGAGTTGCTGATGCAGGCCATCAACAACCAGGCTACGGACATCCACTTGGAAATCAAGCACAACAGAACCACCGTGTATCAACGCATTTATGGCCAGCTTTCAACCAGCCAGTCCTTCGACAAGAGCCAGGGCATCAAGATCATCGCCGCAGTGTGGAACATTTACGTGAACCAGCCGTTCAGCAACGGCGATGTGGCCAAGGACGGGCGCTTTAACTTCGATTACAACGGACAGAAATGGTTGTGCCGGGTGTCCTACGGTTATTCCAAGGTGACCGATGAACGCAGTCTGGCAATCCGCCTGCGGGACATGAAGTACATCCCCGACCTCGGCGCTCTGGGCTACCACGCAACCCAGTTGCAAACCCTGAAACAGGTGGCTGCCAACAAGGGCATCACCTTGATCATCGGCGCGGTCAACTCCGGCAAGTCCACCACGCAGACCGCCATTATGAAAACCCGACCGGCGCTGGAGAAAAACCTGGAGATCTCCGACCAGATCGAGGTGGAACTGGACAACTTCGTGCAAATCCAGTTACCGATCGAAGGCACCGAGGACATAATCCGGGACAACAAGGAGCGGCTGCGGCGCATCTCCACCCGCCACGATGTGGACTTCATCGCCATCAACGAGATCCGCGACAAGGAAACCGCGGTCATGGCTTCCTCCATGATGTTGCAGGGAACCACGGGCATCGCCTCCATCCACGGTTCCGGCTGGGTGGACGCCATCAACCGGCTGATATCGAAGGCCGACCTCGGCGTCAGCCCCGATATTCTGTTTTCCGAATCCTTCCTGAGCCTGATTATCGTTCAGTCCCTCATTGGCGTGCTCTGCTCCCATTGCAAACTGGAACAACACTCCGACCCATTCTGGCAGAACTATTATCGGGCCGGGTTTGGCGCCACCGCCGGCCACCACCTCCGTTTTCAAAACAGGTACGGTTGCAGCGCCTGCCGGCATACCGGCATCGGCAGCCTCACTCTGGTGGCCGAGTGCATCCCGATCACCGAGGCAAACAGGCATTTGCTGAAGGATACGACCAATCCGCAGGCAATGCGCGACTGGATGCAGACCCATGGCATCCTCAATATCCACCAGCACGCTTGCACGAAGATACTCAACGGCGAGCTGGACCCGTTGCTCACCCAGCGCAAGATAGGCAATTTCAACAAAGGGAACCTGTACGATGCCTGGCATAACTGAACTGACCTGGCTGCACCAGCTCAAATCGCTCTACCTGCGCACCTTGCTGTTCAACAGCGATACCCGCGCCTATTTCTACGCAACCTTGCGCGAGTACCTGAGCAGCCATTTCCCGCTGCTGGGAGTATTCGACCAGATGCAGCAGCATGGCAATAACGCGGCCATCCTGGAAATCGCCCGGCTCAGCAAACGCGCCATTCGTAATAACCAGCCGTTCGCCACCCATTACCACGCGACCGGGCTGTTCACCGAGCAGGAAAGCAAACTGTTGATGCTGGGAGAACGGTACGACTGCATGGAGACCGTTACCGGGTTATTACTGGACCAGGATGAGCAGGCGCCGGCCCTGCTGCAAATCCTCTCCGGCAGCGTCCAGTGGATCTTTATGAGCCTGATCATGACCGCCATGTCCATCTACACGCTGCCATACCTGAAAAACTATACCAGCGGCTATGCTCTGTTCTTTGATTACGTCACCTTTGCCAAATCCTGGTGGCCGCAGCTGGCGGCGTTGGCGCTGGCTGCGTTCATCCTCTACCACTGGTGCATGTTGCGGCTGACCGGGCCATTGCGCAAGGCGCTGATGGCGTGTGGCTGTTTCCGCGTTCACGCCATGTTGACCGAACGGCGTTTCCTGAAAATCGGCGGCGCCCTGATCGCCACTCGCCTGCCGCCTGATGAGTACCTGCGCCTGATGCAAACGACGTTTTCCCGACAACGGCTACTGGGGCAAGCGCTGCAGAACAGCAGGGCGCGCCTGAAAGAGGCCTCCCTGCTACAAGTACTGGGGAATGTCCTGTCTTCATACACCTATACCCAGGTCCTGGCTTGTACACCCAACCAGACCCAGGACGAGATCGCCAAAGGCTTCAACATGGCGGCCCGCATGCTGAGCATCAGGCTGAACCGCACCATCAAGGCCTGGCAGAGTTTCTACACGATGCTGTTTTTGTGCGTCAGCATCGCCATCACCATCCCGTTTGCCCTGGTGTCCATGGGTATGGGAATTCAACTGTAACGGGTACTAACGGAGGAAAAAACCATGAATCAAGTCGCCATCGTCTTCGGACTCATTATCACCAGCGTCGTCGGTTTCGGCGCTTACACCGCCCTGGCGCCACTGGTCACGCAGTCGGAGAACCGCAACATGGAGGCGGAAATTATCAACATTATCAACGCCGCATCGGAGTATCGCTGGGTGAATCGTAATGAATCAGCGCTGACAAGCGCCACCTTTGAAACACTGGTGGACAACGGTTACCTTGATTCCGAGTTGTATGATGACGGCGGGGACGAAAGCGTGATTGAAACGGACATCACCGCCCGTCCCGGCATTGCCACCCCGGTTGTCACCTACGACGCCGGGGATGCGCAAAGTTGCCTCTGGTTGCTGCAACGGGCAAAGACCGGCAAGTGGGCCAAGGTAGATGCTGATTCCGCCACCAATGCCTGCGCCACCAGCGTCATCACCGTGGTCATCGAGTAAGCCATGCCAGCTGTTTTCTACCAGCTGGCCCTGTCTCTGGCTGTGTTCGCCGGGCTGGTGACCCTGATGCAGCCGCACCGGCATACGCAGGCCCGGATACAGACCTTGCAGACAGTGCAGCGCGCCGGTGTGGATTATATCGGTGCGCATTGCCAGGCCTTGCCGGGAACGGTCACCCAAGCCATGTTGCAGGCCGCAGGCAATCTGCCCGACCCCTTCGACAGCCACGGCGCAACGTTTACCTGGCGCATGGCAGAACATCCGGTCGTCACTGTCAACGTCAGCGGCGCTGCCGACTATCTGGCCTTCCTGCCCCGGCACACGCTGGGCGGATTCGAGGCGGACGGCTCTTACACGTTTATCCCGGACCATGACGCCACCGGGTTGCGCGCCGCCAACAACGGCTACAACCTGTTTGCCTATGCCGGCAACGACTTTTCCTGTAATCCGTTATGAACGTATTGCCTACTGTTTACTTCATGCTGGTATTCAGCCTGCTGTCTCTGGGGCTGAGTTTCCGCATCGAAGAGCGCGCCCGTTCGTTAGTCCCGGACCGGGTCCAGAACGCCATCGTGCAACTGGCCCTGGCGCAGCATCGCTACATCTCCGACCCCGGCAACCCCGCATCCGGCAGCTATGCCGGCGATCTTGCCACGCTACGCGACTACCTGCCGATCTGGGAATCTGATCCGGGCTTTGCCGCGCCGGTGTTCGCGTTTCCCGCAACCGGCGGCTTTACCATCCGCTACCGGGCCGCCGACAATGCCGAAGCCGGACGCATTGCCGCGCGCCTGGGCGCAGTGGCGCAGGTCAGCGCCAACACCGTCACCGTCGGTTTTGCCGACCCCACCGATCTGGCTTTGCTCGACACCTTTATCAGCCGGGAAGACGCCGCAGACGAGTTCGTGAAACTGGCCGGAGATCAAATGCGCGGCGCCTTGAGTTTCGACAGCGGCATCGGCGCCGCCATTGACCTGAACCAGAATACCCTGACCGATGTGTTGCGCGTGATAGCTCGCAACGCCGGCGCCACCGGAACGGTGGAAGCAGACATCATCATTGGCACTACTGCCACCTTCAACGACATCCTCATCAACCCATAATTTCCAGTCGGCAAGGAGTCTGAACATGAACCTGAAAATGATCTGCTTACAAAAATTATTCGCCCTTATCAAACTGCCCCTGCTCGTCATTGCGCTCTGCCAGCCGGCCGGCGCGCAGACCATCAGCGACACCAATAAACGCGTCAACGCGCACGGTGATCATGGCTACTGGCAGTCCGGCCAGCCGGACATCATGATCCTGTGGCCGCAGGACCGGCAGAACATCGTTAAACGTTTTACCGGTAACGCACAACACCCCTACCCGTACCGCTTGTGGGTGGACCCCGGCCGCGCCGGCGGCTTCCCGGTGGTGTTGAAAAACGCATCGACGTTCAATAACTTTCTGGCACACATCAAGGCTAACTCCGACAAGGGCTGGTGCCAGCTCGCGGAAACCTGGAGCCATTGGCAGGGCAACCCGCCCGGTGCTTGCGGCACTCACAGTTATACCCAGCGGCGCACCTGCACCATCGCCGCTGCTGCGGTAAAACCCTGTCCCGAACTGTGCCAACCCGCAGTGCAGACCCGCACCCGCAACATCGACAACGGCGCTTGTGCGCCACCACCAACACCACCAACGCCGCCGACACCGCCGACACCGCCGGTGAAAAAATGTTTGACCGGCGTCTGGGCGCCAAGCGTCGCCAGCGTATGCGCCGGCAACAGCTTCACCCAGACCCGCACCCGGGCCGATTGCAGCACCGAGCGGCGCACCGCCAGCGGGAACAAATCCTGTCCCCGGACCTGCACGGTTACGGCTTGGTCGCCCGGCAGGAATAGCGCTTGCAGCAGAGACACACTGACCCAGGCCCGTACCCTCAGCGATTGCAGCACTGACAGACGCACGGTCAACGGCACGCGCGCCTGTCCGTCCGGTTGCACAGCCACTTCCTGGATGCCTGCCGCCAACACCGTATGCAGCGGCAAATCATTTACCCAGACCCGCACTCTGAGTAACTGCGCCGCCGACCGCCGCAGCGCCACCGGCACCAGGCACTGCCCACCAAGTTGCCGCGCCACTTCCTGGAGTCCGGCAACCAACACGGTTTGCAGTGGTAAGCAGTTTACCCAGACTCGCACCCTCAGCGATTGCAGCAACGACAGCCGTAGCGCCAGCGGCGCCAAATCCTGTCCCAGAACATGTACTCCCAGCGGCTGGCAACCCGCTCCAAGCGCCATCTGCTCCGGCAACAGCTTCACCCAGACCCGTACCCTGGAAAACTGCAAGACAGCGAGTCGCAACGTCACGGGAACCAAGTGCTGCGGAGCATGGAGCGCCTGGAGCGCATGTAGCGCCTGCAAGGGCAAAACCTGCACCTCAACCCGCACCCATCATTGTACCCGGGCGACCCAGACCAAGCAGGTGCGCGGCACGATGACGACCGGGGCTTGTGCGCCGGCCCGACCAACATGTCGCGCCTGGTATCCGCCAACGGGAAACTATTGTCAGGGAGTGAAATTCACCCAACATTGCGCCGGCGGTAGAGGTGGTGGATCTCCTAATTTCCTGCGCACCGCAACCGGCACAAAGAGTTGCAGGCGTAGTTGTCCTGCAGGTAGCGCCTGGGGGGAACATCCTTTCGCCAAGGGGTCGTACTGTTGTAAAAGATACAATTATGGAGGCGGTATATTGTCATCATGGAGTTGTGTGCCAGGAACCTCCATACTGCCTCATCCCTGACAATTCGTCAATGTGGTCGTAACCCCATGTGTAACCGTAAACACGGCAAAGAATCATACCCGTTACGCGGGATGATCGTGTCCTTCGCGGACATGTCACAGCAACCGACCCGAGGGCTGCAATACGCCCTTGGGCGTATTCCCCTTGTGGTCCAACCACAGGAGAATGATGATGAAAATCAAGCTGAAATATCTGGTGATTGTTTTTTTGCTCTTTATCGTCGGCAGTCACGCCGTTGCCAGCCCTTATCTGGCCGAGGCACGGGACGTGATGCTCAAGTGCGCCCTGTCGGACGTAAAGCCACAGGTCGTTTATCGTGCCTACGAAATGACCGGCAATACCAAGCGCAGGAGCAGCAAAGTGGATAAGGATGAAAGCCTCGAAGACGCTTTGGTACGCAGCAACCTTGGCTGCATTATCAAAACGATCGACACGATGCTGACGTACAAAAAACTGACCCAGTAGCTTGCATTCGGTCTGCTGCACCGAAAAGCCGATCTCCGGATCGGCTTTTCTTTTTTCACTTCAACGTGTTATAATTGCCAGCGCTATGCAAGCGGAGATTCTGGTTCCGCCGACAACAGTCAGATAGACAGATGACCGTTATCAAACAACATCACTCCAGCGCACCAGCCTCGCCGGAGCCGTCGGCGCCCGCCGCAGACACATTGCCGGAAGGCTCCCATGATGAGATTGCCGACTACCTGACCGATGGCTACCAGTTTTGGAGCGGTGGGCGGCGCAACACGTTTCCTGTGGAACCCGGTGGGATGCTGAGCGCCAATGTCACGGAACTGACTGAGGTTGGTCAACAGCTGGCGCGTTGGGCGCTTGAGGCATGGACCAACGTCAGCGGCATCCGCTTCGAGTTTGTCGAGCATGAAGATGCCCATATCGTGTTTGATGATGAACTGGGAGGGGCTTCCGCCAGCTTGGGGCCCAGGGAATCCGACGATGTGATTGTCTCTGCCCATATCAATGTCAGTAAAACTCTCCTCTCGGACGCATCGTATCAGTTCAGCGCTTTTTATACCTATCTCCATGAAATCGGGCACGCCCTGGGTCTTGGCCACGCCGGGCCCTACAACGGCTCCGGTACGTATGGCGTCGACAATATCTTTTTGAACGATTCCGTTCAATTCACGGCGATGTCCTATTTCTACCAGGATGCAAATACCCATATCGATGCCAGCTATGCCCTGCCTGTAACACCGATGATCGCGGACATCATCGCCATGCACAACCTGTATGGCGTACCCGCTGATATCAATTCCGGCGATACCGTTTACGGCTACCGCTCCAACGTCACCGGCTACCTGGGCGAGTTGTTCCAACGCTGGACCGGTGAACGCGCGCAGCCTCTGGAAGAACCGATTGCGCTGACACTGTATGACAGTAACGGCATTGATACGCTGGACCTGCGCACGGACCGACAGGCGCAACGTATAGACCTGCGCCCGGAAGGAGTCTCGGATGTATTCGGACTGAAGGGCAACCTCATCATCGCGCGCGGCGTCTTGATTGAAAACGTCAGCGCCGGCGCCGGTGATGACATTGTCATCGGCAATGCCGGGGACAACCACCTGCAAGGACATGGCGGCGCAGATGAATTGCGCGGGGGTAACGGCAACGACATTCTGGAGGGGGGCGCCGGCGCCGACCGGTTGGACGGGGGCGCCGGCCTAGACATGGCGTCTTACCGCGCTGCGAACGCGACGGTGACGGTTGACCTTGCCGCCGACACGATCGTCGATGGCGATGTGCTTATCAATATAGAAGGCATTATCGGTTCGGCTTACGACGATATATTGCGGGGAGATGCTGGCTCCAACCGGCTGGAAGGCGGGCCGGGGGGCGACCGGCTGGACGGCGGCGGTGGCGCTGACTGGTTAGTCTATCGGTGGTCGGATGCGGGCGTCACGGTAAACCTGGGCGCCAACAGGGTTGCAGGCGGCGATGCCGAAGGTGACGAGATCATCAACTTTGAGCACGTCACCGGCTCTGCTCACGCCGACAGGTTGCGCGGTGATGCCGGCAGCAATGAACTGGACGGTGGCGACGGAGACGACCTGCTGGAGGGCGGTGGCGGCGCTGACCGGCTGCTGGGTGGCGCCGGTGAGGATACCAGCTCTTACGAGCATTCGAGTATGGGGGTAACAGTGCGCCTGCATGCGCTGGCGGCCGCTGGGGGCGATGCCGAGGGAGACCGGTTCGGTAACATAATGAGCATCGGGTACATCGATCGCGCCGGTAACGCTCAGGTAGAGAATGTTCCTGACATTGAACACCTGCGCGGTTCTGCACACGCTGACATTCTGGCCGGCGACAGTCGCGCCAATCGTCTGGAGGGCGGGGCGGGCGCTGATCGGCTCTACGGCGGCCCCGGTGGGGGCGACGACATACTCCACGGCGGCGCCGGGGCCGATGCCCTGTACGGGGGCATCGGTGATGATGTGCTGGAAGGCGGCGCTGATGCCGACCTGCTGCGGGGTGGCGCCGGCGTTGACACGGCGTCCTACCGGCATTCGGACGCGGCGGTGCTGGTGCGTTTGTCCGCCGGGATGGCACAGGGCGGCCACGCCGAGGGGGACGTTATTGCCGATATCGAGAACATAACGGGGTCGGCACATAGCGATAGTCTGAGCGGTGACGAAGGCGCCAACGTGCTGGAGGGCGGCGGCGGGGCCGACCAACTCGATGGGGGTGGCGGCGTGGACTGGTTGTCTTACCGAAGCTCCCCTGCCCGTGTAATAATAAATCTGGTTGAGGGCCGCGGTCGCTCAGGACACGCTGAGGGAGACACCTTTGCAGGGCTGGAAAACATTACCGGGTCTGCTTACAACGACGAATTGCGGGGTGACGGCAACGCCAACCACCTGGATGGTGGCAACGGCGCTGATGAACTGCGCGGCAACGACGGCGATGACATGCTGGAAGGCGGCGGCGGCGCCGATCGCCTGTACGGCGGCGCGGGTGCGGACACGCTATCCTACCGCGGGTCCGACACCGGGGTGCAGATCGATCTGGCGCTGGGTACGGCAAGCGGAGGGCACGGCGCCGGTGATACGTTCAACGCTATTGAAAACATAACAGGGTCGGCCCACCGGGATATCCTGACCGGTGATGACGGGGTGAACTACCTTGACGGCGCGGCCGGGGATGACGCGTTGCACGGCGCTGGGGGCGCCGACCGACTGGTTGGCGGTGGCGGCGCCGACGAGCTGCACGGGGGCGCCGGTAACGATGATTTGCGGGGCAATGCCGGCGCTGACGTACTGTACGGCGGCGCTGATGAGGACCAACTGGAAGGCGGCGGCGCTGACGAGCTGCACGGGGGCGCCGGTGGTGATAGCTTGCGAGGTAACGCCGGCGCCGATGAACTGTACGGCGGCGCTGATGATGACCAATTGTTTGGTGGCGACGGCGATGACCGCTTGCAGGGTAACGCCGGCGCCGACCGACTCGATGGCGGCAGCGGCAACGATTGGGCCTCATACACCGAGGCCGGCGCCGGTGTGGTAGTCAGCCTGGAGCTGGGCAGGGGCGAAGGCGGCGAAGCCCGGGGAGATATACTCACCGCACTGGAGAACCTGGTGGGCTCCGCACATGATGACGTGTTGCGGGGTGACGGCACGGCTAACATTTTGCGCGGACTGGCCGGCGCCGATGAACTGTACGGCAACGGCGGGGATGACGTGCTGGAAGGCGGCGCCGGCGCCGACCGCTTGGATGGCGGCGCTGGCCTGGACCGGGTGTCATACCGGACCTCGGACACGGGCGTCGTAATCAGGCTGAGTAATAGCCATGCCGGCTACGGCTACGACGGCCATGCGCAGGGCGATATCCTGATTGATATAGAAATTGTCGAGGGCTCCGCTTATGGGGATAGACTGGAGGGTAATGATGACACCAACCGGCTGCTGGGCGGCGGCGGTGTCGATTGGCTGATAGGCTCTGGTGGCGCGGACCACCTTGATGGCGGGGCTGGCGTTGACACAATAGATTATTCCGAATCTGATGCGGGAGTAACAGTGAACCTTGCAGAAGGCGCAGGGCGCGGGGGGTATGCGGAGGGTGACCGGATAACTGATGTTGAGAACGTCGTCGGCTCTGAACACCCGGATATATTAACCGGGAATGATGACCATAATGAGCTGAATGGCGGGTATGGTGATGATGAACTCTACGGCGGTGACGGCAACGATATCCTTAAAGGAGGCCCCGGCGCCGACCGCATGGAGGGCGGCCCCGGTCGTGATGTTGTGGACTACCTTACTCATCCGGATACCGCCGGGGTCGCCGGGGTCACTGTCAACCTGGACACCGGCAGGGGGGAAGGCGGTTGGGCTCAGGGTGACGTTATTTCGGGCGTGGAGAATATCGTTGGCACGTACCAGGCCGACCTCCTCGTCGGTGATGGTAACAAGAACACTTTACACGGTCACGAAGGAGATGACGAATTGGTCGGCAAGGGTGGGCCGGATCATCTCGAGGGACACGACGGCAACGACACTCTCCGGGGTGACGAGGGCGATGACCTTTTGGGGGGCGGCAGCGGCGATGATGTGTTATACGGAGGTGACGACAACGACAATCTCTACGGTCAGAGCGGCGGTGACATGTTGTACGGAGGTGACGGCAACGACTATCTCCGCGGCGACAGTGGCAATGATGCGTTGTACGGAGGTGACGGCGACGACCATCTGGTCGGGGACGATGGCGCCGACCGGATAGAGGGAGGCGCCGGCAATGACGAATTGTTCGGACAACCCTCCAGAGAAAACACGGATGGGAGCGAGGATGTTTTTGTCTTTGCCGGCGAGCACGGCGAAGACATCATCTACAATTTCGCAGACGCTGAGGATAAAATTGATCTCACCGCGTTCAACCTGTCCGGTTTTGCTGAACTCGATCTGTCAGTAAATGATCACAGTGGGGCTACCATCATCGATCTGTCGACTCACGGCGGCGGCAAGATAGAGTTGGCTGGTTTGGAAATTACCGATCTGGACGCGTCTGACTTCCTGTTCTAGCAACCTCCGATAATCAGGCCGCTCAGGATGCCGGGGCAGGCAGGGTAGAATTAGCCAATCGGACGTTTTCGATGTATCCTTGTCGAACTTGTTGTTCCTGTCAAGAGTGAACCCATGAAAATACTGGTCCCGATAAAACGCGTGGTGGATTATAACGTCCGCATCCGGGTAAAAACAGACGGTAGCGGTGTGGAAACGGCCAATGTCAAGATGTCCATGAATCCGTTCTGCGAAATTGCCGTGGAAGAGGCGGTGCGGATCGTGGAAGCCGGCAAGGCGGATGAGATCGTGGTCGTCACCATCGGCGCACGCCAGTGTCAGGATATCCTGCGCACCGCGCTGGCGATGGGCGCCGACCGGGCCCTACTGGTCGAAACAGACGTGCTGGCGCAACCCCTGGCAATTGCCAAACTGCTCAAAGCCATAGCGCAACAAGAGCAACCGGGACTCATCATCACCGGCAAACAGGCCATTGACGATGACAACAACCAGACCGGGCAGATGCTCTCGGCCCTGCTGGGCTGGCCCCAGGCCACCTTTGCCTCGAGCATCGAGTTTACCGACAGCGGCCTCCGGGTAGCCCGTGAGGTGGATGATGGCCTGGAAACGACAGACCTGAAGCTGCCGGCTGTGGTCACCACCGACCTGCGCCTGAATGAGCCGAGATACGTGAAACTACCGAACATTATGAAAGCCAAAAAGAAGCTGCTTGACGTGATCACACCGGGGGAACTGGGCATAGACGTGACCCCAAGTATCGAAGTGCTCAAGGTGACCGATCCGCCGGCCCGCGCCGCCGGCGTCAGGGTGGCTGATGTGCCGGAGCTGGTCGATAAACTGCACAATGAAGCAAAGGTGATCTGAGATGGGCATTCTGGTTATAGCGGAACACGACAATCACTCGATCAAGGCGGCTACGCTGAACACACTCGGCGCCGCCGTACAGCTGGGCGCAGACCTAACGCTGCTGGTGGCCGGCAGCGATTGCCGGGCGGCGGCGGCTGCCGGCGCGCGCATTGCCGGGGTCAGCCGGGTGCTGCACGCCGATGCGCCACACTATGAACACGGTCTGGCGGAGGAGCTGGCGCCGTTGGTAGCCGCCTGCTGTAGCGGCATGACCCATGCGCTGGCGCCGGCCAACACCTTCGGCAAGAACCTGATGCCGCGGGTAGCGGCGCTACTTGACGTAGGCATGGTCGCCGACATTGTCGGCATCGAAACCACCGCTACGTTCGTGCGCCCCATTTATGCCGGCAATGCCCTGGCCACGGTGCAGAGCAAGGACGCGCTCAAGGTCATTACCGTACGCGCCACCAATTTTGACGCGGTGGCAGCCGACGGCGGCACAGCGGCGGTTGAGACTGCCGACAACCTGCCGGAGCCGGTCGGGCTGTCGGGCTTTGTCAGTCTGGAAAGCCCCGCATCGGAACGACCCGAGCTGACCAGCGCCAAGGTCATCCTGTCTGGCGGGCGCGGGTTTGGTAGCGGTGAGAACTTCCACCTGCTGGAGGATCTGGCCGACAAGCTGGGCGCCGCCATCGGCGCGTCCCGCGCGGCAGTTGACGCGGGCTACGTGTCGAATGATTACCAGGTGGGGCAGACCGGCAAGATTGTGGCGCCTGACCTGTATATTGCAATAGGTATTTCCGGCGCCATTCAGCACCTGGCCGGCATGAAAGAGAGCAAGGTGATCGTCGCCATCAACAAGGACGAGGAAGCGCCCATCTTTGAAGTCGCGGATTACGGGCTGGTCGCAGACCTGTTCGAAGCCCTGCCAGAACTCTCCGCCGAGCTGGACAAGCTGGAATAGCCACCCCCGAAAACAACCACGGCCCGGCGTCCGGGAGCACAATGGAACGTCAGCACCATCCCTACCGGGCAACAGCCTTCATGCTCACGGCGACGGTATTCTTCTGCCTGTCCGACGTCCTGGGCAAGTGGCTGACGGCAACTTACCCGGTGGTGCAGATCACCTGGATGCGCAGCATTTTCGGCGCCGGGGCGCTACTGCTGGCCGCCGCGCTGACGTCCAACTTGCGCGCGTTAAAGACCCGCCGCCCGGTCTGGCACGCCAGCCGCAGCATCGCCAGCGGTATTATGGTGTTGGGTGTCTTTTACGGCTTGAAGAATATTCCCCTGGCCGAGTTTGTGGCGCTCACGTTTTCCGTGCCTTTTTTTATTGCCCTGTTCTCCCCCTGGTTACTGCGGGAACAGGTCGCAAAACAGTCCTGGATTGCCATCACCCTGGGGTTCATCGGGGTGCTGTTCGTATTAAGACCCACCCCCGACCACTTCCATCTTGCGCACCTGACAACCCTGGGCATGTCCCTGATAATCAGCCTGATGCTTATCAGCGCGCGCTACCTGTCCACCACCGAGACCGGCTGGTCACTCAATTTCTACCTGCCTGTTGCCGCCATTGTCCTGCTCGGCTACCCCACCCTGGTTTACTGGATCGACCCCGGCAACCTGGACTGGGCCTTGTTCGCCACGCTGGGCGTGTCACAAACCATCGCGCTGGGTTGCTACATAGAAGCCCTGCGCCTGGCCCGCGCCGCAGTCATAGCCCCACTGGACTACCTGCGCATGATCTGGACCATCATCGTCGGCTACCTCATCTGGCAGGAACTACCGGACCCCTACACCTGGACCGGCATCATCATCATCGTCGCCAGCGGCATCTACATCGTGCGCCACAGCTACGTGAACCGGACTGAGCACGCTTGAACAGAAGGTGGACGGGTTGCCGGAGATGATACACCAAACGTTGGCAACAGCAGGACCGGTGGTGATGTTACTCTGACCCCACCTATCCGTCTGGAATGACCTGATGACGGGGCGCGTAGCGCTCTGA
>JAPORZ010000171.1:311-26980 GCA_026709915.1 Gammaproteobacteria bacterium | reverse complement strand
GGATATGCTGCCATTTTTAAGCACGTAAGTGCTTGAAAATGAAGGAAACGAAAAATCACATTTTTTCGTTTCCGTCTCTAAAAATGCCACGGAGGGCATTTTTAGAGGTTCCCTTATAATAAGCGGGCTGGTGAGTTTGTACCTGTCTGACAATATCAATGAGGTTTTTTGGGCGGGTGTGGCGCTTCTTTCCATGTTGGGATGCGCCAATTTAGTACTTTTTCTACGCATTCAAAAACATATCAGAGAGGTGGGCAAGACATGATGGCATTTATTGCATTGACAGCATGTGCAGTCTTTTTTGTTGGTGTTCTGCTTTACGGCGCACTGACAATTTGATTGACACGCTGTAATATGAAGCATGCAGGAAAAATATGATTGCCTTTATAGCCCTGACGGCAAGTGTAGCCTTTTATGTGGCTGTCCTGCTTTACGGCGTATTAAAAATTGACTGATATTTTCTTTAAGGTTGGGCTAGTTCGCCTAAAAAACCTTCAAGAAAACTGAAGCGCGCGGCGGCGTCGGCGAGCTCGTGGTTGATGCTGAGTTTGCCGCCCTGGGCGAATTTGTATCGGCCGGGGTGAGCCTGGATCAGTTTGATCAGCCTTACCCGGTCGAACTCTGCGTTCTCGTCAAACTGTATGCGGCCGCCCTTGGCGGCTAAGTCAATCTTGCGTATCCCCAGGGCTTGGGCGCCTTGCTTGAGTTGGGCGATGCGGAACAGATTCCTGAGCGCCTCCGGCAGCAGGCCGAAGCGGTCTATACATTCTTCCTGCAGGTCCCACAGCGCGCGCTCGGCATCGGCCCCGGCGATGCGCTTGTACATGACCAGCCGGGTGTGTACGTCGGGCAGGTAATCCGCCGGTATCAGCGCGGGGACATGCAGGTCTATTTCCGTGCCGTGGTCCAGCGGGCGGTCCAGTTCCGGTTGGCGCCCGGCCTTGAGCGAAGCCACGGCTCGTTCCAGCAGGTTCATGTACAGGCCAAACCCTACTTCCTGTACATGGCCGCTCTGCTCATCGCCCAGGATCTCGCCCACGCCGCGAATTTCCATATCGTGCGTCGCCAGGGTAAAGCCTGTACCCAGCTCCTCCAGCGCCGCCATGGCCTCGAAACGCCGCGCCGCGCTGTCGCTGACCGCGCCCCGGTCCGGTTTCACCAGATAGGCGTAGGCGCGGTGGTGGGAACGTCCGACCCGGCCGCGTAACTGGTACAGTTGCGCCAACCCGAACTTGTCGGCGCGGTTGATGATGATGGTGTTGGCGCTGGGCACGTCGATGCCGGTCTCGATAATAGTGGTGCACACCAGCACGTTAAAGCGCTGGTGGTAGAAGTCCAGCATCACCTGTTCCAGTTGTTGCTCCGGCATCTGCCCGTGCGCAATGCGCAGGCGGGCATCCGGCGCCAGTCTGGCGACCTCGTTGGCGGTTTTTTCTATGCTGCTGATCTCATTATGCACAAAATACACCTGTCCGCCGCGCTTGAGCTCGCGCAACATGGCCTCGGCCAGCCACACCTCATCCCACTCCCTGATAAAAATTTTTATCGGCAGGCGTCGCGACGGCGGCGTGGCGATAATGGACAGGGACTGCAAGTCAGACAAGGCCAGGTTAAGTGTGCGCGGGATGGGCGTGGCGGTCAGCGTCAGAACATCGACCTGGGCGCGCAAGGACTTCAGTTTTTCCTTTTGCCGCACCCCGAAACGGTGTTCCTCATCAATGATGATCAGACCGAGATTGTGGAAGGCCAGCCCGTCCTGCAGCAATTTATGCGTGCCGATGACGATGTCGATTTTGCCGGCGTTCAGATCCGCACAAATCGCAGTCTGGTCTTTGCGCGAGACAAACCGGGACAGCGCTGCCAGCCGCACCGGCCAGTCTGCGAAGCGGTCGCTGAAATTACGGTAATGCTGCTGCGCGAGCAAGGTGGTGGGCGCCAGCACAGCTACCTGCTTGTGGTTTTCCACCGCGATAAATGCGGCGCGCATGGCCACTTCGGTCTTGCCGAAGCCGGAATCGCCACAGATCAGCCGATCCATAGGGGTTTGCGCGCGCATGTCCTCCAGCACCTTGGCGATGGCTTCAGCCTGGCCTGGTGTTTCTTCAAAGGGAAAGTCCTGGGCAAATGCCTGATAGGCATTGTTATCCACACGAAATTCATGCCCCTGCTGCGCGGCGCGGCGGGCATGTAATGCCAGTAATTCCGCAGCCACGTCATAGACCCTTTTCAAGGCTTTTTGTTTCGCCTTGAGCCAATGGCCGCTGCCAAGCCGATGTAAGGGCGCCTGTTCGGCATCTGCGCCGACAAAGCGGCTGACCCGGTCCAGCGCCGTCACCGGCACATACAACTTGTCGCCCTGGTCGTATTCCAGGCAGATGAATTCCGTGTCCAGCTCGTTCACCGTGAGTGTGACCAGGCCTTGATAACGTCCCACGCCGTGTTCCTCATGCACCACCGGCGCGCCTATGGATAACTCGGTCAGGTTGTTGACAATGGAGTCAGTGAGATGTCGGGCTTTTTTTCGTAACCGGCGCTGTTGCACCCGCTCACCGAACAACTGCGTCTCGCTGATGATGGCAATACCCGTACGCGCCAGTGTCACCCCTCGTTCCAGCGGCGCCACGGTCAGGCCAAAGCGCGTGTTGCCGGCCCGGAACTCATCCCAGTCCCGGCATGGGGACGGCCTGGTTTTTTCAGCCTGAAATAATTCCAGCATCGTTTCACGGCGGCCCAGCGACTCCGCCACCAGCAGCATACGTCCGTCAAACTCCTGCATGAACGCGCGCAACAAAGCCAAGGGGTCCTGCGCGCGCGCATTGACGGGATATTTCTGCGGCGCGGCGGCGTGGTAGCGCACAGTTTTTACAGCGCCGGAGTCAAGACCGGTAGCGCCGAGGTGGATTTGCGGATAGGGCGCCAACAACTCGAACAGCTGCGGCGGCGAGTAAATCAGCTCCGCCGGCGCCAGCAACGGGCGCTCACTGTCATGTTGCCCCTGCTCATAACGGGTCTGCGCCAGCTCATGGAAGGCCTGCGCCGCGGCGTAAACGCCCTCATCCGGCACCATGGTGGGGTTGGCCGGGAAATAATCCTTAAGACCGCTGGTATGGTCGTAGAACAAGGGCAGGTAGTACTCAATGCCGGCCGGGGCAATGCCGTTACTGACGTCGTTGTACACCGGGTTGTTGCCGGGATTACCGGCAAAGCGCTGGCGCCAGTTGCTGCGAAACAGATCAACGGCAGCCGCAGTCAACGGTACTTCCCGAGCCGGCAGTACCCGGAGTTCGCGCATTTGCTGCAGAGAGCGTTGCGTCTCGGCATCGAAAGTACGAATGCTGTCGATCTCATTGTCCAACAGGTCAAGCCGGAACGGCGTGTCGGCGCCCATGGGGTAAATATCGATAATCGAACCACGCACAGCCACATCGCCATGTTCCATGACCTGGGACACACTCCGATAACCGTTATGCTCCAGTTCCTGCCGGAAATTGTCTGTATCTAAGACCTGCCCGGCGCGCAGCATGAGGCTGTGCGCATGCAGGTAAGCCGCGGGCGGCAGGCGTTGCATCAGGGTGGACACGGCCACGACCAGGATACCGGCGCGCATGGCGCGCAGTTCCACCAGTGTCGCCAGCCGTTCGGAAACGATATCCTGGTAGGGGGAAAAGCGGTCGTAGGGGAGCGTCTCCCAGTCCGGGAATGAGCGCAGGGGCAGCCCTGAACCGGGCGGATTGAAAAAAGCCAACTCTTCCATGAGCCGCTGCGCGCCGGCCTGGTCTGCGGCAATCACCACAAACAGCGAGTCCCGTTCCCGGGCTGCTGTCGCCAACGCCAACGCCTTACCGCACCCGGGCAACCCTTCCCAGACTACCCGTTCACGCGCCGTCACCGGCACCACAGGCTGCAGAGGACTTACTGACATGAAATGGAGTTTATGCGCAGATAACGCAGATGTTTTAAGAAGAGTTTTCAGGTTGTTCCGCTCTCCTCACCGTCATTCCTGCGAATGCAGGAATGACGACCAAGGGGCGAGTAGTTACAAAAATATCTGCGTTAATCTGCATCATCTACGGATGGATCCTGCCCTTGAGGCTGAAGCTTTTTGAGTTCCCTGCCAAGTCTGGCCTTGTCGCGTTGCAGTTTCAAGCGGGCGGGCAGGCTCGCTAAGACCCCCAGGAGGGCGCCGATAAGCAGAGCAACGGCGACAAGCAGGGACATGGGTATTTCATAGCTGGCCAGATAGAAATCAATAACCACCGGCTGTGCGTTACGGACGTGAAACGCCAGCCCGGCCAGGACGATGCACAGGGCCAGCGTCAGCTTAACGTAGAACATCAACGGGCCTTCAGGTCCGGTCGACGCGTTCCCGCAACAGCTTCCCCGGTTTGAAATAAGGAACGTGCTTGGGCGGTAGCGACACCGCCTCGCCGGATTTGGGGTTACGACCCATTCTGGGCGGCCGGTAATGAAGAGAAAAACTACCGAACCCGCGAATCTCAATGCGCTCCCCGCTGGCCAGACTCCGGGACATGGCCTCCAGAATGGTTTTCACCGCCGATTCGATGTCCCTGGAGGTAAACTGGGGCTGCTGCCGGGCCAACGCTTCGATCAGTTCAGATTTGGTCATGAATTCTATTCCTCGCTCTTGTGCGTCCGGGTCAGCTGCCGCCGTCGTTGTCCAGGTGCTTTTTCAACAAGTCGCCCAGCTTTGCTCCGGAGGAAGTATCCGGCGTGTACTCCTTGATAGCCGCGGACTCCTCGTCTGATTCTTTCGCCCTTACGGAGACGGCAATAGTGCGTTTTTTTCTGTCCACGGCAGTAATTTTGACCTCGAGCTCATCCCCTTCTTTCACGCCGCTGCTTTTTGCGTCTCTGGTTTTCTGATCTCCCGACAACTCGGATACCTTCAGCTGCCCATCCACTCCCTGCGCCAGTTCAACCATGATATATCTGGTTTCAACGGCCATCACCTTGGCGGTAACGATAGTCCCTTTGGGATGTTCTGCCACATAAGACGTGAACGGGTCTCTTTCCAGTTGCTTTATCCCCAGCGAAATGCGTTCCCGCTCGGTGTCAACGGCCAGCACGACCGTTTCCATCTGAGTGCCTTTCTTGTAATTCCTCAGGGCTTGCTCACCCTCATCCATCCAGGAAACATCCGACAAATGCACCAGACCGTCGATACCGCCGGGCAGGCCGATAAAGATGCCGAAGTCGGTAATGGACTTGATTTGCCCGCTCACCCGGTCGCCCTTGTTATGCAGCGCGGCAAACTCCTCCCAGGGATTCGGTTGGCATTGTTTCATGCCCAGCGAGATGCGGCGGCGTTCCTGGTCGATATCCAGCACCACAACATCCACCTCCTGACCCGTTTGCACCAGTTTCGAGGGATGGATGTTTTTGTTGGTCCAGTCCATTTCCGATACATGCACCAGCCCTTCCACACCTTCTTCCAATTCGACGAAGCAACCGTAGTCAGCCAGATTGGTGACCGCGCCGCGCAACCGCGAACCTTCGGAGAAACGTCTGGCCAGATCGCCCCAGGGGTCATCACCCATCTGCTTTAAGCCCAGCGATACCCGGCTGCGTTCACGGTCGAACTTCAGCACCTTGACGTCGATCTCATCGCCGATGCTGACCACCTCGGAGGGATCTTTAACCCGCTTCCAGGCCATGTCGGTAATATGCAGCAACCCGTCGATGCCTCCCAGGTCCAGGAAGGCGCCGTAATCCGTCAGGTTCTTGACCACGCCCCTGACGACGGCTCCTTCTTTCAGACGGTCCAGCAGGTTTTGCCGCTCAGCGATGTTTTCGCTTTCCACCACGGCCCGGCGCGACACCACTACGTTGCTGCGCTTGCGGTCAATCTTGATGACCTTGAACTCCAGCGGCTTGCCCTCCAGGTAACTGGTATCCTTGACCGGACGCACATCCACCAGAGACCCGGGCAGGAACGCCCTGATGCCTTCCACGTCAACGGTGAAACCACCCTTCACCCGCTCGGAGATCATGCCCGACACGGTCCCATCTTCGTCATGGACCTGCTCCAGCTTGTTCCATGCCATCAGCCGTTTGGCCTTTTCCCTGGATAACCGGGTTTCACCATGCCCGTCTTCTATTGCATCCAGCGCCACTTCGACCTCGTCACCGATAGCAACTTCCAACTCGCCCTGATCATCATAAAACTGGTCAATGGGTATCCAGGACTCCGATTTCAAACCGGCGCTGACGATTACGTTATCCTGGTAAACGTCAACGACGGTCCCGTTCAGAATAGCGCCAAGCCGCATTTTTGTCTCGACTTGGCTCTGTTCAAATAATTCAGCAAAACTTTCAGTCATTTAGTAGGTTATCTCAGTGTGTTAATGTTTAATGTTGTCAAATGTTCAGGCCCAAATCGCTATGGTTACTGATGATCTGCGTCACCCGTGCGAACACCTCATCCTTCCCGCTGCCAGAGGTATCGACAATAACCGCGTCGGCTGCCGGTTTCAGGGGAGACAGGCGCCGGCGGGTGTCCCGCCTGTCCCGTTCGGCAATCACCTCTGCAAGCTCCGCTAGGTTAACATCAATCCCTTTTGCACTCAACTGGTTATATCTTCTTTTTGCACGTTCCCGGGGATTCGCCGTCAAAAATATCTTCAATTCGGCATCCGGGAACACCACGGTGCCCATATCGCGCCCGTCCGTCACCAGTCCGGGCGGGCGCTGAAAGCTGCGCTGCCAGGCCAGTATGGACGCACGCACGACCCCGTGCGCCGCCAGCGCGGAGGCTGCGTTGCCACAGTCTTCCAGGCGGATACGGGCGCCGACGTCAACTCCATCAAGGCTCACCGACACCGGATCGTCTGCGCCCGTGCCGGTAAATTGCACTTCAGGAAACCGCTCCCGCACCAGCGCTGCGACCCCGTCGGCATCCGTCACCGGCAAGCCGGCGCGCTGCCCCAGCAAAGCCAGGATCCGGTACAAGGCGCCGCTATCGAGCAGGTTCCAGCCCAGCCAGCGGCTGAGACGACTGCACAAGGTGCCCTTCCCGGTGCCACTAGGGCCGTCTATGGTGATGACGGGCGCGTTGTCCTTCATCCGCACACTACCCATTTCCGAAAAATAACTTCACCAAATTCAACCCTACAGTTACGAATCACACCGTAACAGAGCAAGTTATTGAGGGCTTAAGATGGAATCCAGTGACGGTTGTTTACCTTCGGCAAGGTGTACTACAGCTCGGTGTACCAGTGTTGCTCTGTCGCGCATGAAGTCATTGAAATCGGCTTGCAATTTGTCTTTCAGCGCATCACCATTCAGGTTTTGGTAATGAGCTTGGCTCAACAACTGATAAGAAATCAGGTGGGTTTTTAGTCGCTCAGCAACAGCCGCTTCGTCGGCCCACTCAACCCACTCTTTGAGATAGTCAAGGGGATCTTTTCGACCAATAGTTCGGTTGGTGTTCCAGGTAATCAGGGCGGAGCTATTCATTACGTTTCCAACAGTGCCAGCTGCTCATGTTCTATTTCATTATCGCCATAAAGCCGTGTGACCTCGCCTCTGAATTCCTCGACCACATTTTCGTGATTGGTGAGAAACCATTCCTTATGCTTTTTGAGATATTCCTTCCTCGCACCCCCGCTATTTAAGTCCAGCGGGACACGGCTCACTCTGGGGTCAACACTGTCAAAACCATTAAAACAACGACTGAGGCGAGCCTTGGACATGCTAACGTAGTCAGGGTTGATCTCTATGCCAATCGCGTTTCTTTTCAGCTGCTGACAAACCCTTAGTGTAGTGCCGCTTCCCGAAAATGGGTCAAGAACGGTTAACCCCTCGTCACTAGAGGCCAAAATCATTCGTTCAATCAGTCCCTCGGGTTTTTGTGTAGGATGGTCTTCCCTGTTTTCATTGCAATAGTGAACATGGGAAAACTCCCACACGTCACCAGGGTTGGCACCTCTCATATTATTCCGCTCCCGATAGTATTTTTGTGGCACCCTTATACTGTCCAGATTAAATACAAAATCCTTTGATTTTGTAAACATCAGGATATCATCGTGTCTTGGAGAGAAGCCTCGCTTTTTACCCATTCCCTGAGTATAGTGCCATACTATCCAACTATTGAAGAACATCCCCATCTCGCGCTCAAGTATGTCATAGAGATACGAAATAAAACGGAACCCCATAAACACATAGATCGTTCCATTTGCCTTCAGTATTCTGTGCGCCGAACCGAGCCACTTTCTTGAAAACTTCAGATACTCATCGAAACTTTTAACATCGTGATTGTTACCATAGTTTTTCCCTAGATTGTAGGGTGGATCAGCAATTATCAAATCAACAGATTCCGATGCAAAGTCTGCAAGGATTTCATTCGCATCTCCAAGAATAACCCTTTGTTCAAACATCTTCTTTAACCCATTCGTTCTTGTGCGCCAAGGCAAGCCACTGATCAAAATCTCTCCTCTCAGAATTTAAATATTTTTTGTCAAGTAATTGGCAAAATTCCCATGCTGTCCTACACTGTTTCCCCACGTAGTGGATATCACGAATCTGTATCTGCCCTGTACCCAGAGCCGGGTTATAGCTTATGTCGTTGGAGGCAAGATATTTGAGATCATAAGCGTTATAGTCGACGATCTCCATTATGCCATCCATCAAACCTGTCTCGCTGTTCCTCGTTGAATATACTTTGTGCTTAAGGGACAATACCACAAAAATATAATCAGGGTCCTTGATATAGGCAGTCCTGATTCTGGAATAGGAGGTGATGTTTGGTGATTTACCAGAATTTTCGATATCTTCCGCTGTAGCTTTAACATCAATATCAGCAGTGACCCCACTTTCAATTTCTCTCTTCCGTTGAAACTGTAAGACTATATCAGCCATATGAAGCCTCTCAACAGCTTCAACGTTAATCAATTTGTATGCATTATTTTTGTCCTGATAGATTTCATAAAATGTCTGATAAGCCCACGCTTCGACAAAAGGCCCAGCGATCTTGTTTATATTTTCCATCGGTAGCCCGAGCTTCAGATTCGTATTGATTACAATTTTGTTCATCCGTGCTTTTATTGCTGAATGAATTATCGACTCGATGGAACCGATTACAAAATCGGAGCAGTTCTCATAATCTTCGGATTCCCTCGGAATTTTAAATATCAGATTTTCGTATGAAATCATTTTGACTCCATGCTAATCGCAATATGTGCCATGAGCGTACAGAATAGTTCAATCAATTCTAACTGCTTTATCGCTTATTTCCCAACCGATTTGCTGGATGCAACGGATAAAGCCGGGGAATGAGGTGTCGATATTTTTGCAGTCTTGCACGGTAACCGGGCCGGTAGCGGCCAGGGCGGTTATTGCGAAAGCCATGGCGATGCGGTGGTCGCCGTAGCTGTGCACCACGCCGGCGTCGGGGCGCCCACCTTGGACGCGCAGCCCGTCGGGAGATGTTGCCACGCGCAGGCCCAGGTTTTGCAGCCCCGCGGCCAGGGCGGCAATGCGGTCGCTTTCCTTGACGCGTAATTCCGCGGCGCCGTGCAACACGGTCTCGCCACGGGCATGGGCGGCCGCGGCCATGATGGCCGGGAATTCGTCTATGGCGACAGGCACCAGCGCGCGCGGGATAGTGATGCCCTGTAGCGGCCGGTATTTTACCCGCAGGTCGGCCCGCGGCTCGCCGCTCGCCTCGACCCTGTTGTCGATGCTGAGGTCGGCGCCCATCAGTCTGAGAATTTCGAGCACGGCGTGACGCGTGGGGTTGAGCCCGACGCCTTCAATCAGCACATCGGAACCAGGCACGATACTGGCTGCGACCAGCAGGAACGCGGCGGAGGAAATATCGCCGGGGATTTGCAGCGCGTTGGCCTGTAACGGGCGGCTGCTGAGCCTGAGCTGTGCGCCCGCACGAGCGATCGGGCAACCAAAATGCGCCAGCATGCGTTCCGTATGGTCGCGGGTCGGCGCCGGTTCGGTGAGAACGGTTTCACCCTCTGCGTACAGGCCTGCCAACAGCAACGCCGACT
Organism: Gammaproteobacteria bacterium; assembly: GCA_026709915.1. Lineage (GTDB taxonomy): Bacteria > Pseudomonadota > Gammaproteobacteria > Eutrophobiales > Eutrophobiaceae > JAAXHV01. The sequence goes on along the minus strand of JAPORZ010000171.1, from coordinate 16,961 downwards.
TCAGTTGGGCGCTGGCGACGGGCAACTCATAGCGGATTGCGCGCAGGCGCCGGTTGCCGGTAATGCGCGCTGGCAAGGCGCCGTCCGGGGTGATTTGCACCTCGGCCTGCATCGCATTCAGCGGATCGGCCACGCGTCGCATCGGCCGGCGCTGCAATGATTCATCCCCGCACAAGGTGGTGGAAAAACGCTGTCCGGCCAGCACGCCCAACAGCAGGCGCGCGGAGGTGCCGGAATTGCCCAGATCCAGCGCCGCGGGCGGCGCTGACAGCCCGTGCAAGCCAACTCCGTTTACGCACAGGTGTTCACCCTCCAGGCTCATCTGTACCCCCATCTGCCGCAATGCAGCCATGGTAGCGCGGGTGTCGGCGCTGTCCAGAAAACCACGGCATTCGCTGGCGCCGGCAGCCAGCGCGCCCAATATCACGGCCCGGTGGGAAATGGATTTATCGCCGGGTACCTGTATCCTGCCTTGCAACGCCGAGGTCGCGGGATGGATGAGGTAGTCGAGCCGACGCTGCTGTTCCATTACCAGACTACCGCCCCCTGGCTTGCGCAAAGTCATCCCGGCATTGCTTGGCGCGGCTGAAAATCTCCAACAAGCGCGCGCCGTCGGCAGCGGCAATGGCTTGTCTGGCGTCTTGCAGGTGATCTTCAAACCGGTCCAGAACTGTGAGCAACGGGTCGGCATTGGCCAGGCAGATGTCGCGCCACATTTCCGGGCTGCTGGAGGCAACCCGGGTGAAATCGGCAAAGCCGCCGGCGGCATAGGCGAAGATTTCGGCCTGATCCTGCAGCCGCGCCAGACAATCTATCAGGGTATAAACCAGCACATGCGGCAGGTGGCTGGTTGCGGCCAGCACTTCGTCATGGTGTTCGACGCTGAGCTCAACCACGCGCGCGCCGGTTCCCTGCCACAGCTGCGTAATACGCTGCACGGCCGCGCGGTCAGTCTCGGCCAATGGCGTGGTGATGACGACATGGTCTTCGAACAACTCGGCGAATGACGCTTCCACGCCGCTCTGCTCAGTGCCCGCGATAGGGTGGGCCGGGACAAACAGACCCAGTTGTTCAGGGCTGAGCGCAGCCCTGGCCGCGGCAACCACCACGCCCTTGGCGCTGCCGACATCGGTGATGATGCAGCCCGGCTGCAAGACCTCGCGCATAGCCCGTAACAGCGGTTCAGTGGTGGACAGTGGCGTCGCCAGCACCACCAGGTCGGCGCCGCGCACTGCTGCTCGCACATCCAGGCAGTAATGGTCGATGATGCCCTGCTCCACGGCCTGCTGCAACGCCGCGGCGCGGCGCCCGTAAGCGCTTATCGAAGCGCACTGATCAGCGCGCCGCAAGGCCCGTGCCAGCGATCCGCCGATAAGCCCCAGGCCGACTATGGCGACCTTCTCAAACAGCGCCACTACAAGCCCCGCCTAGGCCGCATTTCCAGCCTCTAAAACCTTCTCCAGTGCCTTGACAAACATAGTGTTTTCGTGTTCCTGGCCGATGGTGACGCGCAGGTGGTCGGGCAGGCCGTATTCGACGATGGGACGCACCACGACGCCTTCGTGCAGTAACGCCTGATACACGGCGTGTGCCGGTCGGCCCAGGTCGAAGCTGACGAAGTTGGCGATGGATTCAAACCAGTTCAGTCCCAACCGGGCAAACGCTGCGGTGAGGTCGGCCATGCCTTGCGCGTTCAAGGCTACGCCACGGCGCAGGTGCTCCTGGTCCTGCAAGGCGACCTCGGCGGCCAGCAAAGCCAAGGTGTTGACATTGAACGGTTGCCGCACCCGGTTCATCAAATCTGCCAGCTCGGGGTGACTGACGGCGTAACCGACCCGCAGCCCGGCCAGGCCATAGGCCTTGGAAAAGGTGCGGGTGGTGACCAGGTTGGGGAAGTCCGGCAGGTATTCAATTGAATTCGGGTAGTCCGCGCGCAGTGACGCGCCATACTCGTAATAGGCCTCGTCAACAACCACGATCACGTTTTCCGGCACCGCCTCCAGGAACGCGCGCAACTGCGCCCGGTCGATCCAGCTGCCGGTCGGATTGCCCGGGTTATCCAGGAAGATCAGACGGGTGCGCGCAGTGACGGCGTCCACCATTGCGGTCAGGTCGTGCTTATGCTCACGGGTGGGTATGACCACCGGCGTGGCGCCGATGGAATGGGTTGCCAGGTGATAGACGATGAAGGCGTTTTCCGAATAGATTACCTCATGGGCGTTGGTCACGATGCAGCGCGCAGCCAGTTCCAGCACATCGTTGGAACCGTTGCCCAGAGTGATTTGTGCGGGGGTGATGCCGTGATAGTCCGCCAGCGCCCGCTTCAGCGCCGCGCCGGAACCGTCCGGATAACGGCACAGGTCGAAGCTGCCGTCTGCTAAGGCAGTCAGCACCCTGGCGCTGGGACCCAGGGAATTTTCATTCGAAGCCAGCTTGATCACATGCTGCAAGCCGAGTTCCCGCCCCACCTCTTCGGCAGACTTACCGGGTTTGTAGGTAGGCAAGCCGGCGATGCCGGGAGCTGCCAAGTTAATTATGTCAATACTCATGTCAGGTCCGGTTGTAAGTTATGGGTCAAGGCCACCTCTAAAAATTAGATGTGCCCTCAAGGAGTTGTCGCGACTACCGGGTAGGAACCCAGCAGTTTCATCATGGCGGCCTTGGCGCTCAGTTCAGACAGCGCTTGTTTGACCTGCGTATCCTGTGCGTGGCCGACAAGGTCAACGAAAAACACGTATTCCCATATTCCCTGGCGCGAGGGTCTGGACTCTATCCTGGTCATGTTCACGCCGTGGTCGGCGAAGCAGGCGAGCATCGCTACCAGCGAACCGGGCGCACTGGGCATGGCAAACAGCACCGAGGTCTTGTCACTGCCGCTGGGCGCCGGCGCCTCCCGCCCCAGCACTAAGAAGCGCGTGGTGTTGTCGAGGTTGTCCTCGATATTTTGCCTGAGTACCGGCAGGCCGTGAAGCTGTCCTGCCCGCGTCCCGGCGATGGCGGCGCGGCGCTCATCCTTGCCGGCATTCACTACCGCCGCGGCGTTACTGGTTACCGACACGCGCCGGGCCTGCGCCAGATTGGCGTCCAGCCAACGGCGGCACTGCGCCAGTGACTGCTCGTGCGAATATACGGTTTCGATAGCGTCCAGCCGTTGCGCTCGACTCAGCAACTGCTGCCGGATACGCAGTTCCACCTCACCGCACACTTTCAGGTCGGACACCAGCAACTTGTCAAGCGTCTGGTTCACTGCGCCTTCAACCGAATTCTCCACCGGGACTACGCCGTAGTGGCAGGCGCCGGCGCTGACTTCGCGAAACACCTGGTCAATCCCGCCCAGCAGCGTCAGCCGCACCGAGTGGCCGAAATGCTTGTATGCGGCCGCTTCCGTAAAAGTGCCTTCCGGCCCCAGGCAGGCAACGGTCAACGGCGCCTCCAGCGCCAGACAGGCCGACATGACCTCCCGCACTAAACGCGCGATTTCATCAGCCGGCAGCGGCCCCTTGTTGAGCGTCTTCACCCTCTTCAGCACCTGCGCTTCCCGTTCCGGCCGGTACAGGGTCGAGGCGGGGCGCCGTTGCTTTACCGTTGCCACCTCCAGCGCCAGACGCGCGCGCCGGTTGAGCAACTCCACCAGTCGCTCATCCAACGCGTCGATCTCTACACGTAGATCTTGCAGCTTTGAATCGCTCATAGGTTTGCTATATGGTTTTGGGAACAGAATTCATGCTGCTCCCGTTTACGCACAGCTGCCATATACGCGTCAACCATGGCTGGCGGCAAAATCCGCCATAAATTCCAGCAGCGCGTCCACGCTCGCTTCAGGCAAGCCATTGTACATGCTGGCGCGCATTCCGCCTACGCTGCGATGGCCTTTAAGTCCCAGCAGCCCGTTGTCCTCGGCTGCCGCAAGGAAGGCGCGGTCCAGACCGGCATCTGCCAGCATGAACGGCACATTCATACGCGACCGATAGGGTTTGGCTACCGGGTTGCGGTAGAACTCATGCCCATCAATGAACTCATAGAGCTTGCCGGAACGGCGGCGGGCGCGAGCGTCCATTGCCTCCACCCCACCCTGCGTTCTCATCCAGGCGAAGGTCAGCCCGGCCAGATACCAACTGAACACGGGCGGCGTGTTAAACATGGAGTCGTGCTCGGCCAGCAGCTTGAAATGATATAAAAACGGCACGTCGGCGCGAGCCCGGTCCAGCAGGTCTTCACGCACCAGGGCTACGGTCAGGCCCGCCGGCGCCATATTTTTCTGGGCGCCGGCAAAGATCAATCCGTAGCGCTCCACCGGCAGCGGGCGGGACAGGAAATTCGAGGTCATATCGCAGACCAGCGCCGTTTCGCCGCAAGTGTCCGGCAACACCGGCGGCGCGGGAAACTCCACCCCGGCGATGGTTTCATTATCACAGTAATACAGGTAGGCCGGTCGGGCGCTGAAACGCCAGTCGGTCAATGGCGGGATAGTGGTGAAGTTGACCTCCGCAGCGCTGGCGGCAATATTTACACGGGTCAGGCGCTCAGCCTCAGTCATGGCCCGTTGCGACCAGTGACCCGTGATCACATAATCGGCACAATCGCCCGTTCCGCCCCGGGTCTTGCCGCACAGGTTCAGCGGCGCCATGCTCATCACGTGGCTGGCGCCGCCTTGCAAAAACAGTACCCGGTAATTTTCCGGGATCGCCAGCAGCGCAGTGAGATCGCGCACCGACTGCTCCGCCACGGCTGTGAATGCGGGGCTGCGGTGGCTCATTTCTGCAATGGAAATGCCGAGGCCGTGCCAGTCCAAAAACTCTTCTTGAGCCTGTTGCATCACTGCCCGGGGCAGAATTGCCGGGCCGGCGCTGAAGTTATGGACTGTCACCTGCGGTTCCCTGCGCGTCGCCGCCATGACTGTCACCGCCCTCATTGTCGTCGCCATTGTCGCCGCTATCGTCGCCGTTATTGGGGGCGCCGCCGTAATCGACGATGCGCTCCAGTCCGGCCAGAGTTTCCCCGTCGTTGAGGTTGACCAGCCTCACGCCCATGGTGTTGCGCCCAACCACGGAAACGTCGCCAGCCTTCATACGGATCAAGGTGCCCTGATCGCTGATCAGCATGATCTCATCGTCCGCATCCACCACCTGTGCGCCCACAACGCGACCGTTGCGTTCATTAGTCCGGATAGAGATCACACCCTGACCGCCGCGCCCCGTCAAGCGGTAGTCTGCCAGCGCCGTGCGCTTGCCGTAACCATTCTCCGTGGCGGTCAATATCGCCTTGTTGTCGCTGGCAATGATCAAGGCGATGACTTTATCGTCAGCGCCCAGGCGCATACCGCGCACGCCGCGCGCGACCCGGCCCATGGCGCGTACATCCGTTTCGGTGAAGCGGATGACCTTGCCGGCATCGCTGAACAGCATGACTTCGTCGGCGCCATTCGTCAGTTCCACGTTGACCAGTTGATTGCCATCGGTCAGTTCGATGGCCCTGATGCCGCTGGGCCGGGCACGGGAAAAGCTCTTGAGCGAGGTCTTTTTTACCGTGCCATTAGCGGTTGCCATAAATACATACAAATCATCGCTAAACTCCCGTATCGGCAACACCGCATTGATGCGCTCACCCTCATCCAGAGGCAACAGATTGACAATGGGCTTGCCCTTGGCGGCGCGGCTGGCGCGAGGCAATTCATACACCTTCAACCAGTACAGGCGGCCCAGGCTGGAAAAGCACAGCAAGGTGTCGTGGGTGCTGGCAATGAACAGTTTATCGACGAAGTCTTCATCCTTGACCGCAGTGGCCGATTTGCCGCGCCCGCCACGGCGCTGTGCGCGGTAGTCGGTCAGGGGTTGAGTTTTGGCGTAGCCGGCATGGGACAGGGTCACCACCACATCCTGCTCGGTGATCAGGTCTTCCATGGTCAACGCCTGCTGGTTTTCAACGATCTCGGTGCGCCGGGCGTCACCATAACGTTCCCGAATCTCCTCCAGTTCCGTCCTGATAACCTCCAGCAAGCGTTGCGGTCGCGCCAGTATATCCAGCAGGTCGCCGATCCGGTCCAGCAACTCCTGGTATTCCGCCACGATCTTCTCCTGCTCCAACCCGGTCAGTTTCTGCAAACGCAAATCCAAAATGGCCTGGGCCTGGGCTTCCGACAGGCGGTAACCTTCAGCGCCCAACCCCAGTTCCTCCGGCAGGTCATCGGGACGCGACAGGTCCGCGCCCACCCGTTCCAGTAAGGTGGTGACGACACCGGGCAACCAGGCCTGCGCCAACAGCCCGCGTTTTGCCTCGGCGGGCGTGGCGGACGTTTTGATCAGTTCGATCATGGGGTCGATATTAGCCAGCGCCGCGGCCAACCCTTCCAGGATATGCGCGCGCCCCCGGGCCTTACGCAATTCGTACAGAGTGCGGCGCACCACCACCTCGCGCCGGTGGCGGATAAACGCCTCTAAGATGCCTTTTAGCGTCATCAGGCGCGGGCGCCCGTCATCCAGCGCCACCAGGTTAATGCCGAACACGCTCTGGATGGCGGTAAACTGGTACAGGTTGTTCAAGACCACCTCGGGCACTTCGCCGCGCCGCAGTTCGATGACCAGACGCATGCCGTCCTTGTCGGATTCATCACGCAACTCGCGAATCCCGCTCAGCTTTTTCTCCCGCACCAGCTCGGCAATCTTCTCCTGCAAGCGCGCCTTGTTCACCTGGTAGGGCAATTCGGTGATGACAATGGCGCTCTGCCCGGCTTTCTCATCGGTTTCGATATGAGAGCGGGCGCGCAGGTAAATGCGGCCGCGGCCGCTGCGGTACGCCTCATGTATGCCCTGGGAACCGTTAATGATGCCGGCGGTGGGAAAATCCGGGCCCGGAATGTATTCCAGCAATTCATCCGTGCTCAGGTTCTCGTTCTCCAGCAAGGCGATACAGGCGTTGATGACCTCGCTCAGGTTATGCGGCGGGATATTGGTCGCCATGCCCACGGCAATGCCGCTGGAGCCATTGACCAGCAGGTTGGGCACGCGCGTGGGCAGCACCACCGGCTCATGTTCGGCGCCGTCGTAATTGGGTATGTAATCAACGGTTTCCTTGTCGATGTCTTCCAGCAACTCATGGGCAATCCGGGCCATGCGGATTTCGGTATAGCGCATCGCCGCCGGCGCATCGCCGTCCACCGAGCCGAAATTGCCCTGCCCGTCCACCAGCACATAGCGCAGGGAAAAATGCTGGGCCATGCGCACGATGGTGTCGTACACGGCGGAATCCCCATGCGGGTGATATTTACCGATGACATCGCCGACAATGCGCGCCGATTTCTTGTAGGGTTTGTTGTAGTCGTTGCCCACCTCGTTCATGGCAAACAACACCCGCCGGTGCACGGGTTTCAGTCCGTCGCGCACATCCGGCAGCGCGCGCCCGACGATGACGCTCATGGCGTAATCCATATAGGATTGACGCATCTCGTCTTCAATGTTGACCGGCACGACCGAGCGGGCGATCTCGTCAGGCATAACTCTCTCTAATCAGGCAGATGAACTGCGGGCTTGTTACTCTTCAGTCAGGCGGGAGCAAGGTGTTCAAAAGGGGGATTCTACCACTCTATCCCAGCGGCCACAAATTGACGATGTTGCAGAATAACTCTGCGGTGCGCTCGGCGTCGTAGCGGGCGGAGTGGGCTTCTTCTTCCTCCCATTCCAGGCCGGCGGCCGTTACCGCTCGGGACAGCACGGTCTGGCCGTAGGCGAGGCCGCCCAGGGTGGCCGTGTCGAAGGTGCTGAAACGATGGAACGGGTTCTTTTTCAGGTCAGTGCGCCGGGCTGCGGCGTTGATGAAGCTCAGGTCGAAGGCGGGGTTATGCCCTACCAGGACGGCGCGACTGCACGTATATTGCCGGATCAAGCGCTTGGTGGCCTGGAAGATCTCGCGTAACGCGTCCTGCTCGGACACTGCGATCTCCTTGCGGAACGGGTGTTCCGGATCGATGCCGGTGAACTCCAGCGCGGCCTTGTCCAGATTGGCGCCGGGGAAAGGTTGTATATGTTTTGAGATCGTTTCCAGCGGGCTCCAGATACCATCGGAATCAGCTTGCAGGAACACTACTGCGACCTCCAGCAAGGCATCCGTGAATGGGTTAAAGCCGGCTGTCTCCACATCCACCACCACCGGATAAAACCCTCGGAAGCGGCGCGCCACCGGGCTGTTTTTATCAACAGTCACGGCGCCTCGACCAATTTCCACGGGCAGGTTTGAGCCGCCTGAAACGGCACCAGCACGGTATCTGCGAAGCGCAGCGTGGCGGGTATGCGCCAGGGTTCCCGGCGCAGGGTAATGGTCTGCGTGGTCAACGGCAAGCCGTAAAAGCGCGCGCCGTTACGGGCGGCAAAGCGCTCTAGGGTATGCAGGCTGTCCATGGCGTCGAACACGGATGCGTATAACTCAATGGCCGCGTGGGCGTTATAGATGCCGGCGCAGCAGGGCGGCGCGGCCTTCGCGTGCGCGTGGTGAGGGGCGCTGTCGGTGCCAAGAAAGAACTTGGGGTTGCCACTGATCGCGGCTGTCACCAACGCTTGCCGGTGGCGTTCCCGTTTCAGCAGTGGCAAACAGTAATGATGCGGGTTGATACCCTGCGCCAGCATAGCATTGCGGTTCAACATGAGGTGGTGCGGGGTAATGGTGGCCGCGATGCGGTCGTCGCCGTCGGTGACAAACTGCACTGCGTCCGCAGTGGTGACGTGTTCCAACACCACGCGCAAGGTATCGATGTTTTCAAGCAGCGGCGCCAATATGCGCTCGATAAATACTTTTTCCCGGTCAAACACGTCCACCTCGGCGGCCGTCACCTCGCCGTGCAACAACAAGGGCACGTCACATTGCGCCATCTGTTCCAGCGCCGGCATGACCTTGTTGATATCGGTGACCCCGGAATCCGAGTTCGTGGTGGCGCCGGCGGGATAGTATTTGAAAGCGTACACCGCGGCGCTGTCTGCGACCCGCTGCACCTCGTCTTTGCTGGTATTATCGGTCAGGTACAAGGTCATCAGGGGTTCAAATTCCGTATCATCCGGCAGGCAGGCCAGGATCCTGCGTCGATAGTCCAGCGCCTGCTCTACGTTCACCACAGGCGGCGTCAGATTCGGCATAATAATCGCCCGGGCAAAGCGTCGGGCGCTGTCACCCACGACACAGGACAGCTCCTCCCCGTCACGCAGGTGCAGGTGCAGGTCATCGGGCTTGGGCAGGGTGATGGTGTTCATGGTTGTTTATGTCACTGCGCATAGTATATCATTCGGTCACATGCAATACCGCAAACTGGGACATACCGATATTGACGTCAGCGTCATCTGTCTGGGCAGCATGACCTGGGGCGAGCAGAATACGCTGGCGCAGGCTTGTCAACAGCTTGATTACGCCGTGGCTCAGGGCGTCAACTTCATTGACACCGCAGAACTTTATCCCAGCCCCATGCGCGCTGAGACCCAGGGGCGCACGGAACAGCATATCGGCCACTGGCTGCACAAGCGCCCGGATCGGGAGCGGCTGGTTATCGCCAGCAAGATTTGCCCGGCAGCCCCTTACATCGACTACCTGCGCGGCGGCGCCAACTGCCTGGATAGGGACAACGTGCAAGCGGCCGTGGACGCCAGCCTGAAACGCCTGCAAACGGATTATATCGACCTGTATCAGGTGCACTGGCCGGAGCGCGATACCAACTATTTTGGCCGGCAGGATTACTATCACGCCCCGGAACAGGACGGCACGCCGATCGCAGAGACCCTCAGCGCCCTGGCCGAACAGGTGCGGGCGGGAAAAATCCGTTACCTTGGCATCTCCAACGAGACCCCCTGGGGACTGAGCGAGTACCTGCGCCTGGCCCGGGCAGCAGACCTGCCCCGGATCGTTTCTATCCAGAATCCCTACAGCTTGCTCAATCGTACCTTCGAGATCGGGCTGGCCGAGTTCGCGCACCGCGAACAGGTTGGCCTGCTGGCCTATTCACCGCTGGGCTTTGGCGTATTGTCGGGCAAATACCTGGATGACCAGCGCCCGCCGGGCGCCCGGCTGACCCTGTTCGGCGCCAAATACAAGCGCTATGTCTCGGCACTGGCCCAGCAATGCACCCGGCGCTATGTTACCGTGGCCAGGGAGCATGGCCTGGAGCCGGCGCAACTGGCGCTGGCCTTCGTCAACCAGCGTCCGTTTGTTACCAGCTCGATTATCGGCGCCACTACCATGGAACAGCTTGCCGCAAACATTGCCAGTGTGGCCATCGAGCTGGATAAAGACGTGTTGCGGCGGATAGAAGATATCCATCGCGCGCAACCTAACCCCTGTCCGTGATGGAATTAAACCAGCTCACGGCAATATCGCCTATAGACGGCCGTTACGGCGCTAAAACCGCGCAGTTGCGGGCTGTGTTCAGCGAATATGGCCTGATGCGCCGGCGGGTGGAGGTAGAGGTACGCTGGTTGCAATGGCTGGCGCAGTCCCCGGCTGTCACCGGGTTGCCGGAATTGGTCCCGGCGGCTGAACGGGAGCTGGATATGATCGTCGCCGAGTTCTCCGTAACCGACGCCGCCAGGGTCAAGGAAATCGAAACCACCACCAACCATGACGTCAAGGCGGTGGAATATTTCATTCGGGAAAAGCTCAGCGCAAACCAGGTGTTGCGCGTCTATACGCCGTTCATCCACTTTGCCTGCACCTCGGAAGACATCAATAACCTCAGCCACGGCCTGATGCTGAAAACAGCCAGGGACGAACACCTGTATCCGGCGCTGGCTGACATCCTGGACGCGCTGTGCGCGCTGGCCGCGCGCTGGGCCGCCCTGCCCATGCTCGCGCGCACTCACGGCCAACCGGCCTCGCCCACCACCCTGGGCAAGGAGCTGGCCCTGTTTGTGCATCGGTTGCGACAACAGCTTGAACGCTTTCGGGAGGTTGCCATACTGGGCAAGCTGAACGGCGCGACGGGCAACTTCAATGCCCATCTCAGCGCCCGCCCTGAGCTTGACTGGCCGGAACAGTCCCGTCGTTTCGTGGAGACACTGGGCTTGACCCCTAACCCGCACAGCGCCCAGATTGAGCCGCATGACTACAAGGCCGAGTACTTTCACGCGCTGAGCCGCATCAATACCATCCTGCTGGACTTGTGTCGCGACCTGTGGGGGTATATCGCCCTGGATTATTTCCACCTGCAGCCGGTCGCGGGCGAAGTCGGCTCCTCCACCATGCCGCACAAGGTCAACCCCATTGATTTTGAGAATGCCGAAGGCAACCTGGGTCTGGCTAACGCCCTGCTCGGCTTTATGGCGGACCAACTGCCGGTATCGCGCTGGCAGCGCGATCTCACCGACTCCACCGTCACCCGCAACATGGGCACGGCGCTGGCCCACTGCCTGCTTGCCTGTCAGGCCTGCCTGAAAGGCCTGGGCAAGCTGGAAGCCAACACAGAACGGCTCCGGGCTGACCTCAACGACAACCCGGAGGTGCTGGCGGAAGCCGTGCAAACGATGATGCGCCGACGCGGCATTGAGGATTCCTATGAGCAGCTCAAGGCGCTGACGCGCGGGCAACGGATTACCCTGGAGTCGCTACGGAACTTCATCAATACCCTGGAGCTGCCGCCGCAGGATAAAGCCGCGTTGTCACAACTGGAACCTGCGGACTATATTGGTAATGCCGCCGCACAAACCACACAGATCATCGCCGTCTGGAAAGGCGACTGAAGCGCCCCGTATCATTCCCGGCGCGGCGGCCTTGTCACGCTTCCGGCTCGACCAGAAACGCGCCGAGTTAGCCTGCATCCTGCCCGATATCCGCAAGGTAGCGGCCTGGTTTGTGCATTTTCTGGAGCTGCACAAGCCGCTCAGCGCCGCTGAGGAAACGCGCCTGTTTGACCTGCTTGATTACGGCCCGGCGCCGGCTACCGATGAACCGCAGGCGCCCGCCTGTATCGTAATTCCCAGGCCCGGCCTGAGCTCGCCGTGGTCGAGTAAGGCCGCAGACATCCTGCGCCGCTGCGGTCTGACCGCGGTGGCGCGCATTGAGCGTGGCGTGTGCTGGCGGCTGGAGGATGCGCACGGGCAGCCACCGGCGCCGGCGCAACTCGACGCAGTAAAACATTGTCTGCACGACCGCATGACCCAGGCGGTGATTCATGCTTTCCATGAAGCCGCCGCTCTGTTTACCGCGCAGGAACCGGGGCAACTGGTCTTTATCCCCTTGCTGGCACAGGGCCGCGACGCCTTGTCGGAGGCAAATCGCAACCTGGGACTGGCCCTGGCAGAAGATGAGATTGATTACCTGTTGGCGGCCTACAAAAAACTGGCTCGGGAGCCCACGGATGTGGAACTGATGACCTTTGCCCAGGTGAACTCGGAACACTGCCGCCACAAGCTCTTCAACGCGCGCTGGAGCATCGGTGGGCAGGCTATGCCGAACACCCTGTTTGAACTGATCAAGGCTACCCATGCCGCCCATCCGGGGCGGGTTTTGTCCGCTTACTCTGATAATGCTGCGGTCATGCGCGGCCAGCGCGCAACGCGTTTCTTTGCCGCGCCGCCCGCCACCTCCTTCGCTGCAACCTCCACCGCACCTGTCGCTGCATCCGTCACTGCACCCTCCGGCGCGTCTCCTGCCACCTCCCCTGTGCCTGCCGCGGCAACAACCGCGCGCAAGTACAGCTATGTGCAGGAAGATGTTCAGCTCCTGATGAAGGTGGAAACCCACAACCATCCCACGGCCATCTCGCCGTTCCCGGGCGCGGCCACCGGCGCCGGCGGCGAGCTGCGCGACGAGGCCGCCACCGGGCGCGGGGCCAAACCCAAGGCGGGTCTCACCGGGTTTGCCGTGTCCGACCTGCGTATCCCCGATCTGCCCCAACCCTGGGAACAAGCGGAGCAAAAACCGGACTCTATCGCCGCGCCGTTGGACATTATGCTGGCGGCCCCCAGCGGCGCGGCCTCATACAACAACGAGTTTGGCCGCCCGGCCCTGGCCGGTTATTTTCGCACCTTCGAGCAGCGCGATAACGCCACCGGCGTCATCCGCGGCTACCATAAACCTGTCATGCTGGCCGGCGGCTATGGCGTGGTGCGGCCGCCGCATATCCATAAACAAGCGCTCACGGCAGGTTGCAGTATCCTGGTATTAGGTGGGCCGGCCATGCTCATCGGCCTGGGCGGTGGCGCGGCGTCCTCCATGACCGTGGGCGCCAGCCGCGAGGAACTGGATTTCGCCTCGGTGCAACGGGACAACGCAGAAATACAGCGTCGCTGCCAGGAAGTTATCGATCAGTGCTGGGCGCTGGGCGCGGCCAACCCGATACTGTCTATCCACGACGTGGGCGCCGGCGGCCTGTCCAATGCCCTGCCGGAACTGGTGCATCAGGGGAATATCGGCGCGCGCGTCGAGCTGCGCGCGCTGCCCAGCGCCGACCGCGGCCTGTCGCCTATGGAACTGTGGTGCAATGAGGCGCAGGAACGCTACGTGCTGGCCCTGCAGGCGGCGGATGTACCGCGCTTTATAGCCCTGTGTGAACGGGAGCGGGCGCCCTGTGCGGTTATCGGCGAAACCAACGACAGCGCACAACTGCTGGTTATCGACCGGGATGACGGTACGACACCGCTGGACTTGCCGCTGCACCTGCTACTCGGCAAAACTCCGGGGTTGTCGTTCCGGGTAGAGGCCTACACGGGGGCGGGCGACACGAAAACCAGGGCCAGGCCTGACCGACGGGAAGCGTCATCCCCGCTTGCCTGCGCAGAGGACCCGCCGGGGCCGGCAGGTGATTCATCCCGGATTGCTCACGCAATACCGGCGTCAGACAGCGCGCTGAACGTAGCCATCGCCCGGGTACTGCAACTGCCCGCGGTGGCAGATAAGCGCTTCCTGATCACCATCGGCGACCGCAGTGTCTCCGGCCTGGTGACGCGCGACCAGATGGTCGGCCCCTGGCAGACTCCGGTAGCGGACTGCGCGGTCACCGCCGCCGGCTTCGACACCCGTACCGGCGAGGCCATGGCCTTAGGTGAGCGTCCGGCTGTGGCTGTCCACAATGCGCCGGCCTCCGGGCGGCTGGCCGTGGCGGAGGCTGTGACCAACCTGTGCGGCGCCCGCATCCTGCGCCTGGAGGATCTGGCCCTGTCTGCCAACTGGATGGCCGCCGCGGGCGACCCGGCCGAGCAAGCGGCATTGTATGCTACCGTGGCGGCGGTCTCGACGCTGGCCCAACAGTTACGCATCCCCATCCCGGTAGGTAAGGATTCCATGTCCATGAGCGTAGCCTGGACGCAGGGTAACGAGCAAAAACGGGTCAGCGCGCCGGTGTCATTGACTATCACCGCCTACGCGCCCGTTGCAGATGTACGCAGAACCCTGACGCCGCAGTTGCACCGGGACCCGGACACCCGGTTGCTTCTGATTGACCTGGGTCTGGGACAAAACCGCCTGGGCGGCTCGGCGCTGGCGCAAGTCACCGCGCGGCCCGAGACAGTCACTCCCGACCTGGATAACCCGGCGCTGTTGGCAGCCTGTTTTAACGGCGTGCAACTGCTGCACGAAACCGGCTATATCCTGGCCTGCCACGACCGTTCCGACGGCGGCGTGTTCGTCACTCTGTGTGAAATGGCGTTGGCCGCACGTTGCGGGGTGGACATCGAGGTCGAAGATGCAGACTTAATGGCATTTCTGTTCAACGAAGAGCCCGGCATCGTACTGCAAGTGCGCGCGGCACACCTGGACAAGGTGCAAGAGACGCTGCTGCAATCCGGCCTGCCGGCGGCCGGTCTGATCAGCGTCGCCCAAGCCAACGGAACCGGGGCATTGACTGTCAAACACCTGGGCCAACCGATCTATTCTGCCGGGTTGAGCGAACTGCACCGGCTCTGGTCACTCACCAGCTACCACCTGCAGCGCTTGCGGGATAATCCTGACTGTGCGGACGAAGAGTTTGCCGGGTTGCAGGACGAGCATGACCCCGGGTTGTCAATCATGCCGCCCGGACGGGAACAGGCTGAGCGACATCCGCGGCCGGCGCCGACATCATCCGACAATCCGATGGCTGCAGCCGATCTGGCGCCGGCCACTGCGGACGGATTTTCCACAACTGCTTGGGACGAGGCTGCAACAACGGC
Organism: Gammaproteobacteria bacterium; assembly: GCA_026709915.1. Classification (GTDB taxonomy): domain Bacteria; phylum Pseudomonadota; class Gammaproteobacteria; order Eutrophobiales; family Eutrophobiaceae; genus JAAXHV01. The sequence goes on along the minus strand of JAPORZ010000171.1, from coordinate 1,848 downwards.
GCTGCACACCGCCAGACCCGCGCTCGGCATCCTGCGTGAACAGGGCGTGAACGGCCAGGTGGAAATGGCCGCAGCGTTCGACCGCGCCGGTTTCGATTGTATTGACATCAACATGAACGACCTCATCAGCGGCGCCGCAACGCTGCAGCAACTGACCGGCCTGGTGGCCTGCGGCGGGTTTTCTTACGGCGATGTGCTCGGCGCCGGGGGTGGCTGGGCCGGTTCAATTCTCTACAACGAACGGCTGAGAGCCGAGTTCGAACGTTTCTTCCAACGCCCGGACAGCTTCGGCCTGGGTGTCTGCAATGGCTGCCAGATGCTGGCGCGCTTGCGCACTATCATCCCCGGCGCCGCGCACTGGCCGGAGTTCGTCCGCAACCGCTCCGAGCAGTTCGAATCCCGCGTGGTCATGGTGGAAATCCTGGACTCCCCTTCCCTGTTCTTCCGGGACATGACCGGCGCCAGACTGCCCATCGTGGTCGCACACGGAGAAGGCCGGGTTGTCGTCACAGAAGCTATGCAGCCCGACCCGGCTACCCTGCCCGACGCGGTGATGCGCTTCGTTGACAACCATGGCGCGGTCGCCGAAACCTACCCCGGGAACCCCAATGGTTCCCCCGGCGGCCTCACCGGGTTCACCAGCGCCGACGGCCGTTTCACCATTCTCATGCCGCACCCGGAACGGGTTTTTCTGACCCAACAGATGTCCTGGGTCGCCCACCCCCATCCCGGCGCCGACAGCCCCTGGATGCGGATGTTCCACAACGCCAGGGCCTGGGTGGGTTGAGGAGGTGCGCGGCGCTCCGCTCAATGAGGGTTTAGTGGTGAACTTAAAGGCGCCTGTGAAAACCAGAGGCGCCTTTAAGAATACTCTACAAAAGAATCAGCGCCTGTTGCGAATGCTGACCGTCGCAAAATAATGCGGGCTTCTTAATCTGGGTTGTACCGCGTCCCCGTGCTGCCAGTGCAGGTCGTCGTCGCTAAAGGAGTCAGGGTCGTCCCAGCTGCCACCACCAATCGGGTCTATGGACAGATTGACATAGAAACGCTCCCAAACGTCGTACGATTCAGCGCTATCCGCATCATTCAGCAAATTTATAGAAATGGTCATTTCTGTGTCATCCGAGCCGAATTCCAGCGTTCCGGAAACCTGCGTGTAGTCAAGGCCCGGAGTGGCGCGATAGCGCTCGGAAGGCTCACCCATGGCGGGTTGGCCGTTCCACAAAGGTTGCTTGCCGGTGGCATACCTGACGGTGGCCGGGCCGCTGCCGGTCTTGGTGACCTTGAGATTTATGGTTTCACCTTCGAAGCCGACATGAGACATTTTCTCGAAACCAATCCAAATCTCTTCGTATGATTGACCCGTTGTCGTGACCAGCGGCGTCATCAACAAGAGCGCTACAATTAAAGCTTTACCGCTCCGCAGGGGGGGGGGGGGGGGGGGGGGGAAAAAAAAAAAAAAATTTCATCCTCCCTTCCACCTCTCCAAATCATCCCCCCCGGGGGAGTGGAAACAACACAACTCCACAACACACCA
>JAPORZ010000171.1:0-301 GCA_026709915.1 Gammaproteobacteria bacterium | reverse complement strand
GGGAAAGAGTGTAGATCTCGGTGGTCGCCGTATCATTAAAAAAAAAAAACAAACCCCCCCCCCCCCCCCCCCCCCCCCCCCCGCCCCCCCCCCCCCGCCCCCCCCCCCAGCCAAGATAAGACATATCTTTAAGTCCTCATTATAACTGTGTAAATTATGCCGCATGGGGCTGCACCAGCATGACTGGTTAACCCCGGTAAAGTACAAAGGCACGCCGAATCTTAACCTTTTTGCCTTCGTTTGTCAATGTCAGGAATTTTTCACAGGCGGTTGAAATTGCTGACTACCTGCTGTATCTTTA
>JAPORZ010000201.1 GCA_026709915.1 Gammaproteobacteria bacterium | reverse complement strand
TCAACGCGCCTTCAATAAAATCAATCAGTTAGCGAAATAAACCGTCGAAGTCGGGATAAAGGCGCAGATGACGCAGATTAGCACAGGCATGCCGGATGGCGCCTAGCGACCTTTACAGCAGCGCCTGATGGCAAACCACTCTCAAGAAGATCATTCGGGGTAGCTCTTAATCAGCCCTGCTCAGCTGACCTCACATACCATTTCATGCTCAATGGTATCAGCGCTGAAATCCTGGCCTTCAGGCCAGTATATCCCGCACGAGTCCGGCCTCACTGTTTTCAGGTAGTCCACGTTTTTCAGCCGGACAAATATGCCTTTATCAAGATACGGGGAGAGGTCAAAATACCCCTTTGAGCCATTGTTAAGCTCAACATAAAGCATGTGATTCTCGTGATGCAGAACTTTATGTACTCGGAGCATTGGGAGTCTTATCTCAATGGATCAATTCTGAACAAGTCCTTGCCTGCTACTGCTAGCTTCCAGTTTGCCATCAACTCATCCTCGTGAATGGCAATCCATGCCTGCACCATTTTCAGCTTCTTGTTTGGCAGTCTTCCATCAAGCACTTCACCACCTTCAATAGACAGAACCGCCGTATGCTCGCCATATTCTGCGTGCACGTGTGGCTTGTTGTGCTTCTTGTTATCAAAAAAGTACATGTAAATGATTATTCCGTAAAACATAGAGATAGTTGGCATATCTACACCCCATAAATCAAACAGTCAGTTTGCCCTAATCAAGTTGTTTACCTTGGTATCCCATACATACAGTTTCAACATTGATAATGCAGTGCCTTTCTATCACCATCATGGGTCGATTGTTGCTCGTTCCTCAAGTGGGAGTTCGTCGCCGCTTCGGCTCAGCACGGCTTCAACAAAGTCGGCGGAAGGTCGCGTCGCATGTTCCCAGTAGTCTTCCCAGGATTCATGCTTGGGTCTTAAGATGACATGGCGGCCTACGCGACGTATTGCAACTGTATCGCAGTCAAAACGAAACTCGCGGGCAGGCGGACGGCCTGGGACCGCCCACTCATGAAGACCTTTGCTGTGCACTTCTTCATTTGTTCGCTTATGATAGGGGTTACTCATTGATATATACGTATAAGACATATCATACTGGTGGCATATCAAAACTGCAATACTTCATTAATCGTAATCAACTCCTCCAATAAGCCGACCTTGCATATCATTCCATGCTCAATGAACGCTTAAAGGGAAACAGGTAGTCAGGGTTGTCCAACTCCCCATATTTGGCTGACAAACGGTGTATAGTTACAGTATGAGACCGTCTTTCACCAATGTGAAAAAAATCAGGTTCGATTGCCTTCAGAAACTTCTGAAATCAGATTCCATTTATACCGTAGGAGAAAGTACACCGCCGACATTGATGCAAATCGCCGGATTTCAAGATTCGGAAAAGGCGTACAGCAATATCCTCGAGTTTCTTCTGGATTCTAAGCAGGCCCATGGATTCCGGACACTGTTTGTTGAATCGATACTTGCGGCATACAAAAAAAAGTGTCCGGACGGATGGCCTGGGAAAGACCTGAATGTTTCGGAGACGGAGAAAGTCGAAAGGGAGTCAACCACGGCAAATGGCAAACGCATCGACCTCTTGGTGGAATGTTCGGAGTTTGTAATATGCATCGAGAACAAGATTTGGTCCGGATTGCATAACGACCTGGGTGAGTACAGAGAGCATTGCGAGCAGATGTATGACGGACGACAAGTCTTGGGTATTGTGCTGAGTCCAGCTTGGCTTGACGAAGGCAAAATAGAGGAACACAAATTCATCAACGTAACCTATTCCGATTTCGCAGAAGAATTGCAGCATCTTTCAGGAACGTATATTGGTCGACACAACACTCAGTACCAGTACCTGTTGTTCGATTTTATAGAACAAGCAAGTCGGTTTGGGGGGAAGAAAATCATGACTGATGACCAACGCAAATTCTTGGAGTTCTGGCGCGACAACGACAGGGAGATCAGTAATCTTCAGTCGGCGTGTGATGGGTTAAAGCGTGAATTAGAGGCCAAGAAGAAAGCTCAGGCTCATATTGATGAATGTGAAAAACTTTTGGACCCATCACACAGAGAGCTTTTCAGGTCATGGATTTACGCAGGTCACGTTGCGGTATTTGATCTTGCCGATAATGGTTGTATCGACCAGTGTAGCGTTCATCTTGATGTCGTATTTCATCCACTCAGGGTAACCCACATACTTGGCAAACGGCGGGGAAATATAGAACCGGTAAAGCTGGCCTCACACGTTCGTAAAAAGTACGGTATTGACTTCAAAAAGGGGTCGTCGGTATTCCACGACGAGAGGTCTCCTTTCGAGGAAAAAGTTCGTACAGCGGCCGTGAAAAACTCGATCGAGATACTCACGGCATTGGCGGAAATACGTCTTTCAGAGCAGGATAGAGCCAGTAATAGTCCCTGAGCCGGAATGTTTGTCTGTGGCTGCACATTGTCGAAGTATCACTTGGTATGTTTGTGTCCAGGATGATTTCCAAATTCAGCTCGGGCATGAGTCGAAACTGAAATCTCTCTCTTTATACAGAAAAATTTCTGCGATAAGACAACAAAATACTTGCAAGTAAGGTAATTATTCCTTACAATGTCCGATAACATCACCATCAAACGCGCCAGACGGGTATGACCATGACAACATTAACCATCACCGCCAAGGGACAGGTTACTCTTAAACAAGGCCTGTTAAAGCATTTGGGCGTGAGCCCCGGTCAGAAAATTGAGGTTGATGAATTGCCAGAGGGCAGGGCTGTGGTAAGAGCAGCTGGACAGGAGGGTGCCATGTCTGATTTTATCGGCTGCCTTTCCCGGCCAGACGGGCGCAGGCTGACGATTGACGAAATTAATGAAATCTCAGCACAGGGTTGGGCGGGAGAAAATTGAAAATAACCGCCGATACCAATGTATTGGTGAGGGCTGCCGTTCAGGACCATCCAGAACAGTCTGCACATGCCGCAAAAGTCTTGCAGGAAGCGAGTCTTGTCGCGATTCCATTGCCGGTGCTCTGTGAGTTCGTATGGGTATTGCGGCGAGGTTATGGGATGTCAGTTGCCCTCATAGCGGATGCGCTGGTGCGTCTGATGAACTGTGATAACCTACTCGTGAACCGGCCTGCTGTCGAAGCGGGGCTGTCTGTCCTTGGTGCAGGAGGCGATTTCGCCGATGGTGTGATTGCCTATGAGGGAAACCGGGCGGGCGCAGAGGAATTTATCTCCCGACTTCGACGGTTTAGCACCTAATCTATCGGAAAATCCCTTGTAAATCAACGTGGGGTTTGGGGCAGGCCATTGTAGTGCCTAGTTGATATTTGTAACTTGACATCGCAGACG
>JAPORZ010000250.1 GCA_026709915.1 Gammaproteobacteria bacterium | reverse complement strand
ATGCTGCACGGTCACCTCTAATTTTTAGAGGTGACCTTATAGCAAACTCTAAAAATGTCACGGAGGGCATTTTCAGGTGGTTCCCATAACGGCTATTTGTCGTTAATCTGTTGGTGGTTTATGGTATTGTTGTGGAGTTATTTTAACAAACAAGCTGCAACAGGTTGCAGGGAGATCAAATCAGGATGTTTACAGAAAAATATCGATGCATAAAGCTCGATGGCGCATGTCCGCCAGATGCCGCTTCCGACAGAGCTATCGCAGCCCTGAACAGCCATTTTGACCCGGACGACTTTTACGTCACCCGTAGTGACAATGCTCTGGAAGTCTGGTTGCGGCAGGTTGACTTGAACGTCTTGTCGGACGCAGTTGACAGAATTTCCACAGAATATGGCAATAACGGGGCTATGGCCGGAATTCTACCCGCCGTCGCAGATATAAGAAGTTTTGGCCTCAACGGCAGCAAAAGGCTGTACATCGGCTATAACAAGGAGCGTAAGGTAGCCAACCGCAAACAGAAAGAACAGCGTCGGGGCAAGCACTACTATGCCAACGATCATGATTTCGCTCAGCAGAACAACCCTTTTCCGGACGACTATGCCAACCGTATTATCTGCGGAGACAGCGAGCAAACACTGAAAGCCTTGCCGGATAATTGTGTCGATCTGGTGTTCACTTCACCACCGTATAACTTTGGACTCGGTTATCAGGAAGGCAACGGTTCCGCCGATGGTGACGCGACTGACTGGAACTCCTATTTTGCCAAGCTTTTTCAAGTATTCGATGAATGTATCCGGGTGCTGAAATATGGCGGGCGCATCATTGTCAATGTGCAACCTCTATTCTCCGACTACATCCCCAGCCATCATGTCATCTCTCACTACTTCATGGAAAAACGGCTGATCTGGAAGGGTGAGATTCTCTGGGAGAAAAACAACTACAACTGCAAGTACACAGCCTGGGGAAGCTGGAAAAGCCCGTCCTCCCCTTATCTCAAATATACCTGGGAGTTCTTGGAGGTCTTCTGCAAGGGAGACCTGAAAAAGCCCGGCAGTTCGCATGACGCCGACATCAGTCCTGATTCATTCAAGGAGTGGGTGGTTGCCAAATGGTCAATTGCCCCCGAGCGGCGTATGCGCGAATTTGATCACCCCGCAATGTTTCCGGAAGAACTCGCGAGAAGGGTCATGCTGCTGTTCAGTTTCCGGGGAGATACCGTGCTGGACCCTTTCGCCGGTGTGGGAACAACCTGTGTAGCGGCGCTGCATAACCACCGACAGTTTCTTGGCATTGATCTTTCACCCGAGTATTGCGATAAAGCTGAAACAAGATTGATTGACCACCAATCATCTCTGGCGTTATGACAATGGTCTATGACGATTTATTTGCTCCCCCTCTGGAGCTCGTCCGTCTGTACAACCGATCGGTGGGTGGCGTACATGAAGATGCAACCGATGATGACGGTCGCGCCTATGGCGGTTTAGTACGCGCCAGGAAAGGCAAGCTGGTCGAGGACATGACTACAGACATTGTCCGACTCGCCTGGCAAAGAGCCGGTGGTTCACTTGAAAGGCTGTCATTTGGTGACGCTAAAACCTATCAAGTCCCCATTCAGACGGACTATATCGCCGGGTTGCCGGCAGAAATCAGGGACTATATCAATTCCCGACAAGACAAATACCATTACCGCGCGCAAGTTGATAAGCACGTTTTTGTAGATGGAAAACTGGTAATGGGTATAGAGTGCAAGTCATATACTGAAAATGCGATGTTAAAACGCATTCTGGTAGATTTTCGATTATTGAAATCCCTGCATCCCCACTTGATATGCTGCCTGCTGCAACTTGAAAGCATGTTAGGCGGCAGCTACTCCGACCCGCTGGCAAATCCGCAGTTAGGCAGCCCAAGCACGCACACCTTGATGTCCCACTTCCCGGAAGTTGATCTGAACATCATAACCCTGCTTGCTGGCGAACGCAGGGTTGACAGGCCGATTCACCAACAGGAATATTTCAAGGAATTAACTGTGCCATCGTTGAAGCATGCAATCAGCCGTTTTTCTAATCTTCTGGCTTCATTCGTGTAGCGAATGACGTGTTAAAAGCCATCAAGCTAAATTAACGAGAGAGATAACATGGGAACTGGTATTTCAAGCGTGGTAGCAACTGTGCTCGTATTTACTTTCTACTTGTTAGCGGAAAAAGCTGCAGAAGAATATATTGGCTGCAATGACCATCAAGAGAACCTTTCAGTCGCTGACGAGGCATTCGCCAAGTTGGCCCAAATTGTAGGGCAGGACGTTTTTGAAAAAAAAGTGTACATTGTAGGTGGTACCCGGCTAGCCAATAGATTGATCAACTTCGTGTTGAAAACGCGGAGGAAAAATTGAACATCCGGTGAGGCTAGCAATCAGACGAGGACATCGTTAATCATTTTCAACCTACAAGGAATTTCTTGTCGATGCTGAAATCGGAATCAATCCGGCGGTATGTCAAGTTGCATTAGAAGTGCCACAGAAAATCCGAAATTTGATAAAAATACTCAAAGATGCAGGTTTTGAGGAAACCAGAGGTGGCGGGAAAGGTGCACATAGAAAATTCATCCACCAAAATTTTCCCGGCGCCGTAACAATCAGTGGCAAAACGAGTGATGACGCCAAACCTTACCAGTCAAAACAAGTCAAGCAAGCAATAGCGAGAATCGAACAATGAAAGTGAGCGATTGTTATCATAAATGGGTTGAGTGGAGCGAAGCGGATCAGGTCTATATTGGCAGATGTCCCGATTTGATCACCGGCATTCATGGAGATAACCCTATGTTGCTGTATAGTGAGTTATGCGATGTAGTTGAAGATGTTGTGAGCCATTTCCAATCAGAGGGGCGCCCCCTGCCAGCGCCGCAGGTACGGCCTATGCGTGAAGTTGCGTAGTTTCTAAATTTTCAATTACATTAAGGCCACCTCTAATTTTTAGAGGTGACCGTACTTTTATTCTACCGAGTAAAAACAAAGACATTCCCGCTCGTCATTCATTGCGTCCCTCCCTGGACGCAACCCTTCGGGCAGTTATTGCTGTGCAAATCGGCTGTCCTGCCGATTTGTCCTGCGAAAGCAGGAATCCAGTGAAAAAAATGCTTGTTTTGAAGATAAAGTCGGTGTAGCGTGGGAGCGGCTGCCGCAGCCACAGGGTGGTTTGTGGCTGTGCCGAGGGTGCAACGGTGCGCCCTTGAAGATTGTTTTGTTGACCGGCGACCCACAATGCCCTTGGCCGCATAAACGGGTCGCATAGACCTGACACAGGAGCAAAAAGAGTTATTGTCAAATCTGGTGTATGGCCTCATAGTCAGGCGGCCCGTTGGTGTTG
>JAPORZ010000072.1 GCA_026709915.1 Gammaproteobacteria bacterium | reverse complement strand
TTTATGTGGGGCTATGACAGCATGGGCGACCGCGAGCAGCGGCGCGCGGCCATGGAGGCGGACCCGGCGTGGCAGCGCTTCATCGGCGAGATCTGGTCGCTGGGCATTATTCAGTCTCAGGAAATAAAATTACTGCGCCCGGCCTCATTTTCTCCCATCAGGTGATTAGTTGCTTGAAGTATTATTGTTACAGCGCGCGTGTTACCACGTCAATCCCGTCGTATCAATCATCATCAGGTTCAGCGGCGTAAATCGTCAGACGTAATTCCGCGTCGCCAAGCACCTCGTAAACCGGCTGCCTGCCGGAGTGTTGTTCGCTTTTCTCCAGGATGGTGGGAACGCCGATGCCGCGGCGGTCCATCAGAAAACTTCGCTGAGTGCCCAGCCCGGAGATGCCTGCCGGCGCCGGACATTTAGCCAATAAACTGTTTAGCGTTTCATTCCGCCCTGCCTGACGGTAAGCCAGATCATCAACTGTCATGGCGTTGGGAAGGCTCCCTGGCGAGTAAAATTCAATCCGATCTGAAAACATGTGCAGACGGATTCGGGTTCCGTGCATCGAATAATCACGGTGAGCTACCGCATTGACGATTGCTTCAAATACAGCAGCCATATCGTATTGAGGCGTCTCAACGCGAGCTATCTTCTTGCTGGCGCGCACTTTTTGATTTTTGATCACAAAAAGACAAGCGTCCTTGATTTGGGAATCAAGCGGACCAGTAATGTCCTGAGCATCAATTTGATACAACCCGGATTCCTTAAAGTCGGTAGGACTCTTCCCCCGATATGCCACCGCTTGAATATAGGCATGGGCCAGCCATTGTTGCGGCTCACTGGTAGCCATAAGCACACCTGCAACGGTGGGGTGTCTTCCATCTTCACCGCGCCGTCCAATCATTCCCATTTTGCGCGCCAGTGTTTCAAAATCATCGCGCGCGCCGCCTGTACGAAAGCGTTCAACCATGGGCTGGTCCAATTCGGTCAATAGGGCGGAATGTACCGGCATCTCGTCAAACCGGATCAGCCGCGACTGGCTCCGCTGTTGAAACATGCGGGCAAGATAGTCCGGCGACATGGAACGCTTTGCATTCCCCACGCGTTGCATATACCCGCCAGGACTTCGGTGGACAAACAGGCTCTGGGAGACATCAACCTTAACAACAACCGACTCTTCACCAGTGCAAGAGGGCAAAAGCAGATGTTCGATCAGAACAGTCTCAAGTGAAGGCTCGATTTTATCTGTGCATATCTCATGAATAAAATTCGTCACCAGCTCTATACGCTCAACTGGAATGCCAACAATATCAAATGTTTTGTCATCCACTCCAAGAACCAGCACTCCGCCCCGAGTATTAGCGAAAGCGGTGATGGTATCGGCAATCGAATCGCGGTGAGGGTCACTAATCCGCTTGCCTGCAAACCGCACCTCTTTGACTTCTAAATAACTATCTTCACGAAGTCGAATCTTCTTCAACAGATCTGTTTGACTATCAAGCATTGCCAAGCTTCTGTCCATAATCATCAGCTGCAGAAGTATGCGAATGTCCTACTCGTATGCGAGCCACAGAGGTAGCTCTGCGGGTATATGAGCGTGTAGGGCATCAATACCACACACTACAATCGTTTCATGTGCTCATCGACGCTTTCTGTCTTATGGCCACCTCCAATTCGCATTCACGCAATCTGCTGTAGGCATTAAAATCCGGTACAACATATTTACTTTTATCGAACATACCTGTTCAGTGGACCGGGAAATGGTTGCGTGTCACTACGGTTTGAGACTGTTGCCCCAGGCCACTTATGCCCAAGGCCATGGTATCGCCGATGTTGAGGTAAACGGGAGGCTTCTGCCCCAATCCTACCCCCGGCGGTGTGCCGGTGGAAATCACGTCTCCTGGTTGCAGGCTCATAAACCGGCTGACATGGCTTACGATGTAGGCCGGGTCGAAGATCATGGTGCGGGTGTTACCGTCCTGGTAACGTTTGCCGTTCACCTCCAGCCATAAATCGAGGTCGAGTACGTTTTCAATTTCATCGCGGGTCACCAGCCACGGGCCGATGGGACCAAAGGTATCGCAACCCTTGCCCTTATCCCACTGACTGCCATAGTCGAATTGAAACGTGCGTTCTGAGACGTCATTGATGACACAGTACCCGGCGACATGCTGCATGGCCTGCGCTTTTGTCACATAGGCGGTATGACTGCCGATGACCAGACCCAGTTCCACCTCCCAATCCAGCTTGGCGCTGTCTAAGGGTTTAACGACATTATCGTTGGGGCCGCAGATGGCGCTGGTTGCCTTGGTGAAGATCTCCGGCGTCTCCGGTATCGCCATCCCGGACTCCCTGGCATGGTCGGCATAGTTCAGGCCGATGCAGAGAAACTTGCCAACCTTGCCGATGCAAGGACCGTAACGCGCCCCGGCCCGCACCTGTGGCAGTCGGTTGATCTCGATTTGGCGGAGGCGATCCAGACCCTCCGGCGTCAATACGCTGCCATCGATGTCCGCCACGTGCGCCGACAAATCTCTTATGTTTCCCTCACTATCCAGGATACCGGGCTGCTCCCGGCCCGGCTCACCATAACGTAACAGTTTCACTTTTTACCTCATTGTGCGTGTGCTTATATTGACCAGCCGCCGTCGATGGGTATGATTGCGCCGGTGGTGTAAGACGACTCGTCCGCAGCCAGATACAGCGCCAGGCTGGCTACCTCTGCTGCTGAACCGAGCCGCCCCATAGGCTGTCGGTTTTCAAAATCCCTGCGCGCCTGCACCGGGTCGGCAAAGGCGTCCAGGCGTTGCTGCAGGGACGGCGTATCGACCGTACCCGGACAGATGGCGTTGCAGCGAATGCCCTGTTTGACGTAGTCCAGCGCGACGGATTTGGTCATACCGATGACCGCGGCTTTGGTGGCGCCGTAAACAAAACGGTTCGGCGCTGCGGTCAGTGAACTGGCCACGGAAGACATGTTGACAATAGAGCCGCCGCCTGCCGCCAGCATGGCGGGGAGAAAGGCTTTTATCATGCGGTACATGGACTTGACGTTAAGCTCGAAAGAAAAATCCCAATCAGCCTCGGCGCATTCCAGGATGGAACCGTTGGCAACATGGCCGGCGCAGTTGAACAGTATATCTACCGTCCCCAGTTCTGCGGCCAGTGTCTCAATGGCATCCTTAGCGGTGACATCCAGCTGTCGGGCGCTGCAACCCGTCAGGTCCGCTAACGCGGCCGCATTGATGTCGGTGGCGATGACCCGGGCGCCTTCCCGGGCAAACAGTTCGGCGGTGGTTTTACCGATACCCTGTCCGGCTGCCGTCACCAGGGCCGTTTTTCCGCTCAGTCGCGCCATATTGCTGTTCTGTGCCTCGTCTTTTTTCTGTCAACGGCCTGGTAAACAGGCGGGGCCGATGGGTTCAAAT
>JAPORZ010000034.1 GCA_026709915.1 Gammaproteobacteria bacterium | reverse complement strand
AACAACGCGAGCGCGCTGATATGCTGATCAAGACACCTGACTCTATCCTGCCTTCTGAAATTACTGACCGGCAGGTTTACCTGAATCGGCGCAAGTTTATTTGCGACAGCGCCGGGGTGGGGGTGGGCGTGGCGTTGCTTAATTCCGTGCCTCTGGGCCGTGCGCTGGCTGCGGCAAAACTGGCGACGGTCAGGAATGACGCGTATTCCACGGCTGAGGAGTGGACGGATTATGAGGCGGTGACCAGCTACAACAATTTTTATGAGTTCGGCACGCACAAGAGTGACCCGGCCAGACATTCCGGCAAGTTCAAGCCACAGCCGTGGTCGGTGGTGATTGACGGGGAATGTATGAAACCCGGCGCCTACGCTTATGAAGACATCATCAGGCCGCACCAACTGGAGGAGCGCATCTACCGGCTGCGGTGCGTGGAGGCTTGGTCCATGGTCATCCCCTGGGTCGGCATCCCGCTGGCTGACGTGTTGCAGCGGCTTGAGCCTACCTCACAGGCAAAGTACGTGTCTTTTACCACCGTGTTGCGCCCCGAGGAGATGCCCGGTGTGCGGCGCCCGGTGCTGGACTGGCCTTATCGCGAGGGGTTGCGTATTGACGAGGCCATGCACCCCCTGACCTTGCTCACCGTGGGGCTGTACGGCGAGGCGCTGCCGAACCAGAACGGCGCGCCGATACGCCTGATAGTCCCCTGGAAATACGGTTTCAAGAGTATCAAGTCCATCGTCAGGATAGAGTTTGCCCGCGAGCAGCCCGATACCGCCTGGAACCTGTCTGCCCCGCAGGAATACGGGTTCTATTCCAATGTCAACCCGGAGGTGGACCACCCGCGCTGGAGCCAGCGCAAGGAACGCCGTATCGGGGAATTCCGCAAACGCCAGACGCTGATGTTCAACGGCTATGGCGAACAGGTGGCCTCGTTATACCGCGACATGGATTTGCGCAAGCATTATTAGTTCCACCGCAAGGGCCGCGCACTTCACCCCGGTGGGTGACGTGAATGGCGGCCACCGTTAATTCAATGAGATCACGTTGGTCAAAGCCGTTACTGTTCCTGTTGTGTACGCTGCCGTTCTGGGCGCTGGTCTATAACGGCGCCACCAATAACCTCACCGCTAACCCGATCAAGGAGATCACCCACTTCACCGGTGAATGGGCGCTGCACTTTTTACTTATCACGCTGGCGATTACGCCGTTGCGGCGGCTCACCGGCAACAACTCGCTGATCCGGTTCCGGCGTATGCTCGGCCTGTTTGCGTTTTTTTACGCCTGTTTGCACTTTTGCACCTACCTGGTGCTGGACCAGTTCTTCGACTGGCACGAGATCGTGCAGGATGTGGCGAAGCGGCCCTATATCACCGTTGGCTTCAGCGCGTTTGTGCTGCTCATCCCGCTGGCGCTGACCTCGACCAACAAAATGGTGCAACGGCTGGGGCGCAACTGGCGGCGGCTGCATTCGCTCATCTATCCCATTGCCATTCTGGTCATCTGCCACTACCTGTGGCTGGTCAAGGCGGATATACTGCCGCCGCTGCTCTATGGTCTCGTCCTGTGCCTGCTGCTGGCGCTACGCACGCCCTGGTTGAAACCATCTTTGTTGAGGCAAAAGCAGGCATGAGGCGCGCGCGCAAGCCTGACCCGGATAAGGCTGACCTGGGCGAGGCTGACCTGTTCCGACGCGCAGTGGGTGAGGTGACCCCCCTGCGGCAGGGCCGGGTTCCTCCGATCTCCAGCAAACCGCAACCGGTGGCAACGCAACGCCTCGCCGACGAAGCCGCAGTGGTGAAGGAAATGGCGGCAGGCTTTTTCGACACCGAGGCCATGGAAACCGGAGATGAACTGCTGTACCAACGGCCCGGCATTCAGGACAAGGTGTTCAGAAAACTGCGCCGCGGGCAATTCGCGATAGCGCAGGAACTGGACCTGCATGGCTACACCGTGCAACATGCCAAAGACTGTCTGTCCGACTTTCTCAAGCAATGTCTGCTGCGCAACCACCGTTGCGTGCGCATTATCCACGGCAAGGGCCTGCGCTCGAAACAGGGCCGACCTACTATCAAGAGCCTGATCGGGAAATGGTTACAACAACGCCGGGAGGTGCTGGCTTACTGCTCCGCGCGCCAGGTTGACGGCGGCACCGGGGCTATCTACGTGTTGCTGAAGAATTACCGGGGATAAGGCCATCTCTAAAAATTAGAGGTGATGGTGCCGATGGCCGGATTCGAACCGGCACGCCTTGTGAGCACTGCCCCCTCAAGACAGCGTGTCTACCAATTCCACCACATCGGCACAGCTTGGATTGCGAAGGCCCGGCGCCCCGCTCTACTCAGGAATTTGCGGCAGGTCTGCATCCGGCGTTGCAGCCGGAGGTTCGTCCGCAAGCGCCGTGTCCGCGTCTGCCGGTTGCTCGATCAGCGTCGGCTCGACAATATTCAGGCGCCCAGCCTCCAGGCTTTGCTGCTTGGCCATCCAGGCCAGGACCAGGCTGTTGAGCAGGAACACGAAGGCCAGGGCCGTCGTTGTTCGGGTCATGAAGTTGCCGGAACCGGCGGCCCCGAACACGGTAGCCGAAGCGCCGCTGCCGAAGGCCGCGCCGGCATCCGCCCCCTTCCCGTGTTGTATCAGGATGAAGGTGATCAATGCAATGGCGCAGATCACCTGCACCACCAGTAATAAAGCCTGTAACGTTTCCACTATTACCTCGCGACCCGGCAGATTGCCAGGAAGTCGTCAATATTCAAGGAGGCGCCGCCGATCAGGCCGCCGTCCACATCCGCCATGGCAAACAGCGCCGCGGCATTGTCCGCTTTGACACTGCCGCCGTAAACGATACGCAACGCAGCGGCAACGCAGTCATCATGCCGGGCGACTTGCAGCCGGATGAAGCTGTGAGCCGCCTGCGCCTGTTCCGGCGTGGCGGTGCGCCCGGTGCCGATAGCCCACACCGGCTCATAGGCAATGACCGCGCCGTGGAAGCAGTCTGTACCCGCCACGTTGATGACCGCATCCAGTTGCTCGGACAATACCTGCTCGGTGATGCCCGCCTCGCGTTCCTCTAAGCGCTCGCCTAAGCATAATATCACCTGCAGGCCGTGTTCTTGCGCCTGACGGAATTTCCTTGCCACTGTGGCGTCGGTCTCACCCAGGATATGGCGTCGCTCCGAGTGCCCGATGATAACATAGCGGCAGCCATAATCGTTCAGCATGGCTGCTGAAATCTCGCCTGTGTAAGCCCCGTTGCCATATTCCGCAAGCGTCTGTGCACCCAGGCCGATGCTGCTGCCGGCCAGCAGTTCTGCCGCCAACGGGATATGTATGAATGCAGGACAGACCAGGACTTCCGCGCCGTTCTCCAGCAACCCTTGCCTGAGTCCGCCCAGCAATGCCGCTACGGACGCGCGGGCGCCGTTCATCTTCCAGTTGGCGGCTACCAGCGGTTGTCGGTCGGTCATTGCGCTCTCAATTCAGTAAAGGATGCCAAGATTAGCGGAAATATCTGAAAAGTCAAAGG